>NZ_JBLKDI010000056.1:0-552 GCF_047530715.1 Enterobacter sp. 04-C-12-SI-ECC | reverse complement strand
TCGGTGTTCAACGTCAGACGGGCACCGGCCTTCGCGTTTGAGCAGAGCAAGCGCGCGACCATAGGCGGGCGCTTTATCCGTGTTGATGAATCGCGGGATCTGCCACTTCTTCACGTTGTTGAGGATTTTACCCAGAAACCGGTATGCAGCTTTGCTGTTACGACGGGAGGAGAGATAAAAATCGACAGTGCGGCCCCGGCTGTCGACGGCCCGGTACAGATACGCCCAGCGGCCATTGACCTTCACGTAGGTTTCATCCATGTGCCACGGGCAAAGATCGGAAGGGTTACGCCAGTACCAGCGCAGCCGTTTTTCCATTTCAGGCGCATAACGCTGAACCCAGCGGTAAATCGTGGAGTGATCGACATTCACTCCGCGTTCAGCCAGCATCTCCTGCAGCTCACGGTAACTGATGCCGTATTTGCAGTACCAGCGTACGGCCCACAGAATGATGTCACGCTGAAAATGCCGGCCTTTGAATGGGTTCATGTGCAGCTCCATCAGCAAAAGGGGATGATAAGTTTATCACCACCGACTATTTGCAACAGTGCC
>NZ_JBLKDI010000055.1:0-621 GCF_047530715.1 Enterobacter sp. 04-C-12-SI-ECC | reverse complement strand
GGTGTGACTGCGTACCTTTTGTATAATGGGTCAGCGACTTATATTCTGTAGCAAGGTTAACCGTATAGGGGAGCCGCAGGGAAACCGAGTCTTAACTGGGCGTTAAGTTGCAGGGTATAGACCCGAAACCCGGTGATCTAGCCATGGGCAGGTTGAAGGTTGGGTAACACTAACTGGAGGACCGAACCGACTAATGTTGAAAAATTAGCGGATGACCTGTGGCTGGGGGTGAAAGGCCAATCAAACCGGGAGATAGCTGGTTCTCCCCGAAAGCTATTTAGGTAGCGCCTCGTGAACTCATCTTCGGGGGTAGAGCACTGTTTCGGCTAGGGGGCCATCCCGGCTTACCAACCCGATGCAAACTACGAATACCGAAGAATGTTATCACGGGAGACACACGGCGGGTGCTAACGTCCGTCGTGAAGAGGGAAACAACCCAGACCGCCAGCTAAGGTCCCAAAGTCATGGTTAAGTGGGAAACGATGTGGGAAGGCACAGACAGCCAGGATGTTGGCTTAGAAGCAGCCATCATTTAAAGAAAGCGTAATAGCTCACTGGTCGAGTCGGCCTGCGCGGAAGATGTAACGGGGCTAAACCATGCACCGAAGCTGCGGCAGCGAC
>NZ_JBLKDI010000054.1:0-753 GCF_047530715.1 Enterobacter sp. 04-C-12-SI-ECC | reverse complement strand
TTGAAATAGTACTCGCTGTCAGTGTTCCGACGCAGGGAATGCTCAGCAAGCGCTGTCCAACCTCATCTTCGTCCAACTTTCGTTTCAACTGGGATTCCAAATCTTTAATCTGCTCAACAAGATAGTGATAATGCTGTTGTAATTTCAGCAATAACTGGCTGAGGTAAAGAGGCAAACTATTATCCTCAAGAATGGTACTCAGTCGGCTAATAACGGCAGCTCCTCGGGGAACGCTAATGCCAAATTCCAGCAGAAAAGCATGCATTTGATTGGTTGTTTTTACCTTATCCTGAACCAGGGATTCACGGACACGATGCAGAGCCCGCATTGCCTGCTGAGATTCCGTTCTGGGCTGCACAAAACGCATAGACGGACGCGATGCAGCTTCACAAATAGCTTCGGCGTCGACAAAGTCGTTTTTATTGCTTTTAACGAACGGGCGGACAAATTGTGGTGATATCAGCTTTGGGGAATGCCCCAACTCTTCCAACTTGCGTGCCATAAAGTGAGAACCGCCACAGGCTTCCATTGCGATGGTTGTAGCGGGGCATGTCGCCAAAAATTCGATCAACTTTGGCCGGGTAAATTTTTTACGGTAAACAGCCTTCCCGCGACGATCCTGGCAATGAATATGGAAAGAGTTTTTACCCAGATCGATACCAATGAGCGCAATGTTTTCCATGATAGTTCTCCGAATGAAAGCCTGTCCTCAGCATAGTACCGGGAAGGAGGGAGTGACCATCTCATTAAATA
>NZ_JBLKDI010000053.1:0-796 GCF_047530715.1 Enterobacter sp. 04-C-12-SI-ECC | reverse complement strand
CTCCCCGTTCGCTCGCCGCTACTGGGGGAATCTCGGTTGATTTCTTTTCCTCGGGGTACTTAGATGTTTCAGTTCCCCCGGTTCGCCTCGTTAACCTATGTATTCAGTTAACGATAGTGTGACGGATCACACTGGGTTTCCCCATTCGGACATCGACGGGTCAAAGGTTCATATCACCTCGCCGTCGCTTTTCGCAGATTAGCACGTCCTTCATCGCCTCTGACTGCCAGGGCATCCACCGTGTACGCTTAGTCGCTTAACCTCACAACCCGAAGATGTTTCACTTCATGATTGCGAAAATTTGAGAGACTCGAACACACCATTAAAGATGTGTCGTTTCAATTTTCAGCTTGATCCAGATTTTTAAAGAGCAAAACTTCGCAGTGCACCTTTTCAGGTTCACTCTGAAGTTTTCTTGTGTTCGCAGTAAAAGATGGTGGAGCTATGCGGGATCGAACCGCAGACCTCCTGCGTGCAAAGCAGGCGCTCTCCCAGCTGAGCTATAGCCCCATCGTTTTGCCAACCTCTTCAAATTTGCTTCGCAAATTTGGTAGGCCTGAGTGGACTTGAACCACCGACCTCACCCTTATCAGGGGTGCGCTCTAACCACCTGAGCTACAAGCCTGTAGAGGTTTTTTACTGCTGTTTTTCATCAGACAATCTGTGTGAGCACTGCAAAGGCAGGTTCTTTAAGGTAAGGAGGTGATCCAACCGCAGGTTCCCCTACGGTTACCTTGTTACGACTTCACCCCAGTCATGAATCACAAAGTGGTAAGCGCCCTCCCGAAGGTTAAGC
>NZ_JBLKDI010000052.1:0-1049 GCF_047530715.1 Enterobacter sp. 04-C-12-SI-ECC | reverse complement strand
GTCTCCCTCAGCCCGACCCGTTCTCCCCTGAACGCCTTGCCTGCGCTCAGACTGACACCCTGTATGCTCAGCTTTCCGCTGACATCCACTTTCCTGACCTTCACCCCTTCATCGTACTCAGGTGGCGTTACGCTGCCGCTGTACTGCCGGGCAGACGGCTGATAACGCGAGGCCGGTACCGCCATATCCAGCGCCTCGTGCGGGCGTTCAAGGTTGTACACCGTGCGCCAGTGATCGAAAGCGCGCTGCAGCTCTCCGCTGTCCGCGAACCATTTTCCCTGCAGCACTTCCGCCTTCAGGCTGCGGTGAAAACGCTCCAGCTTGCCCTGCGTCTGCGGATGATAAGGCCGGGAGTGCCCCACCCGGATACCGTGGCGCATCAGCCACAGCTCCAGCGCCGTCCAGGTGCCGGTGGTGTCGCCCCACGGTGAGCCGTTGTCCATCGTCATCCTGTCCGGCAGGCCGTAGCGTTCAAACGCGCTGACCAGCTGCTGCTGCACGGTCTCGCGCCGTTCATCGGTACAGTGCGCCAGGCACAGGGAAAAACGGGAGTGGTCGTCCAGCAGGGTGAGCGGATGGCAGCGGCCACCGCCAAAGGGAAAGTGGCCCTTAAAATCCATCTGCCAGAGCCGGTTCGGCGCGTCATGTTCGAAGCGTCCCGTAGCCGGAACGCCCGGTGATGCGCCCGGCAGCAGACCGTGACGGGCCATCAGATTATGGACGGTGCTGAAGGCGGGCATACGGTGCCCCTGGTCTTCAAGCCAGCGCTTAATCTTGCGGGCGCCCCAGCGTTGATGACGGTCATGCGCCATGCGCAGCAGGGCCGTTATGTCGTCAGATGAGCGGTTCGGGGAATGATGAGGTGCGCGGGAGCGGTCCTGAAGACCGGAGGCACCTTCCTCAGCCCAGCGCTGAAGCCACTTGTAGCCGGTGGCAGGAGAAATGCCGAACTGACGGCAGAGGAAACGGATGTTCGCCCCGTCCTGCGAGGCGAACAGCACAAACTCGGTACGTAATGACATGGTATCTCTCGCATCCCAGGGCATAAG
>NZ_JBLKDI010000051.1:0-1202 GCF_047530715.1 Enterobacter sp. 04-C-12-SI-ECC | reverse complement strand
CTTACCCGGCCTTGTATTATCCTCCCGTACAGAAAGAACCGGCCAGTTCTTTCTGTCAGGCAGTCCACATGCCGTACCCGGCCTTAGGCCACGAGCCTGTGTTGTAGATCCCTGCAGTGGACTGCCCCTTCTCCACAAGTGACAAACCGGACAGTATCATGGACCGGTTTTCCCGGTAATCCGCATTCACAAGGTTGGTTTCACTATGGAACAGGAACTTCACTTTATTGGTATCGATGTCTCCAAAGCTAAGCTGGATGTCGATGTGTTGCGACCTGATGGCCGTCACCGCAGCAAAAAGTTTACTAACACCCCTAAAGGTCACGAGGAGCTGCTCAACTGGCTCCGCAACCATAATGTGGCTCCGGCACATGTCTGCATGGAAGCGACCAGCACCTATATGGAAGATGCTGCGGCGTCTCTCAGTGATGCCGGTTTCACCGTATCCATCATCAACCCGACTCTGGGTAAAGCCTTTGCGCAGAGCGAAGGCCTGCGCAGTAAAACCGATGCCGTGGATGCCCGTATGCTGGCAGAGTTCTGCCGGCAGAAGCGTCCGGCAGCCTGGGAGGCACCGCATCCGGTGGAGCGCGCGTTGCGGGGGCTGGTGCTGCGGCATCAGTCCCTGACGGACATGCACACGCAGGAGCTGAACCGCCGTGAGACGGCGCGGGACGTGCAGATGCCGAGCATTGATGCACACCTTCTGTGGCTGGAAGCGGAGCTGAAGCGGCTGGAGAAACAGATAAAAGACCTGACGGATGACGACCCGGACCTGAAGCACCGGCGAAAACTGCTGGACAGCATACCGGGTATCGGTGAAAAGACGTCGGCGGTGCTGCTGGCGTATGTGGGGCTGAAGGACAGGTTCGGGCAGGCGCGGCAGTTCGCGGCGTTCGCAGGGCTGACACCGCGGCAGCATGAATCCGGCAGCAGCGTAAACAGGGCAAGCAGGATGAGTAAGGCTGGCCATGTCTCGCTTCGCAGGGCGCTGTATATGCCCGCGATGGTGGCGCTGTACAAAACGGAGTGGGGAAAAGGGTTCAGGGCGCGTCTGGAAAAGAACGGTAAGGGAGCGAAGCTGATAATCGGAGCGATGATGCGTAAGCTGGCGCAGGTGGCGTATGGCGTCCTGAAATCAGGACGCCCGTTCGATGCCACGTTGCATCAGGAAAATGCTTGCATGGCATAACAGTATCTAC
>NZ_JBLKDI010000050.1:0-1425 GCF_047530715.1 Enterobacter sp. 04-C-12-SI-ECC | reverse complement strand
GGCCGGGAACTCAAAGGAGACTGCCAGTGATAAACTGGAGGAAGGTGGGGATGACGTCAAGTCATCATGGCCCTTACGAGTAGGGCTACACACGTGCTACAATGGCGCATACAAAGAGAAGCGACCTCGCGAGAGCAAGCGGACCTCATAAAGTGCGTCGTAGTCCGGATTGGAGTCTGCAACTCGACTCCATGAAGTCGGAATCGCTAGTAATCGTGGATCAGAATGCCACGGTGAATACGTTCCCGGGCCTTGTACACACCGCCCGTCACACCATGGGAGTGGGTTGCAAAAGAAGTAGGTAGCTTAACCTTCGGGAGGGCGCTTACCACTTTGTGATTCATGACTGGGGTGAAGTCGTAACAAGGTAACCGTAGGGGAACCTGCGGTTGGATCACCTCCTTACCTTAAAGAACCTGCCTTTGTAGTGTCCACACAGATTGTCTGATGAAAAGTAAGCAGCAAGGCGTCTTGCGATTGAGACTTCAGTGTCCCCTTCGTCTAGAGGCCCAGGACACCGCCCTTTCACGGCGGTAACAGGGGTTCGAATCCCCTAGGGGACGCCACTTGCTGGTTCGTGAGTGAAAGTCACCTGCCGTCATATCTCAAAACTGACTTGCGAGTCACGTTTGAGATATTTGCTCTTTAAAAATCTGGATCAAGCTGAAAATTGAAACGACACATCTTTAAGGTGTGTTCGAGTCTCTCAAATTTTCGCAAGTCGATGGTGAATCGAAAGAAACATCTTCGGGTTGTGAGGTTAAGCGACTAAGCGTACACGGTGGATGCCCTGGCAGTCAGAGGCGATGAAGGACGTGCTAATCTGCGAAAAGCGACGGCGAGGTGATATGAACCCTTGACCCGTCGATGTCCGAATGGGGAAACCCAGTGTGTTTCGACACACTATCGTTAACTGAATACATAGGTTAACGAGGCGAACCGGGGGAACTGAAACATCTAAGTACCCCGAGGAAAAGAAATCAACCGAGATTCCCCCAGTAGCGGCGAGCGAACGGGGAGCAGCCCGGAGTCTGAATCAGCTTGTGTGTTAGTGGAAGCGTCTGGAAAGTCGCACGGTACAGGGTGACAGTCCCGTACACGAAAATGCACAGGTTGTGAACTCGAAGAGTAGGGCGGGACACGTGGTATCCTGTCTGAATATGGGGGGACCATCCTCCAAGGCTAAATACTCCTGACTGACCGATAGTGAACCAGTACCGTGAGGGAAAGGCGAAAAGAACCCCGGCGAGGGGAGTGAAAAAGAACCTGAAACCGTGTACGTACAAGCAGTGGGAGCACCTTCGGGTGTGACTGCGTACCTTTTGTATAATGGGTCAGCGACTTATATTCTGTAGCAAGGTTAACCGTATAGGGGAGCCGCAGGGAAACCGAGTCTTAACTGGGCGTTAAGTTGCAGGGTATAGA
>NZ_JBLKDI010000004.1:0-263575 GCF_047530715.1 Enterobacter sp. 04-C-12-SI-ECC | reverse complement strand
CCCACCTGACCCCATGCCGAACTCAGAAGTGAAACGCCGTAGCGCCGATGGTAGTGTGGGGTCTCCCCATGTGAGAGTAGGGAACTGCCAGGCATCAAATTTAGCGTGCTGATATGGCTCAGTTGGTAGAGCGCACCCTTGGTAAGGGTGAGGTCCCCAGTTCGACTCTGGGTATCAGCACCACTTTATACTTAGGTTAAAGTTCGGCAAGAAGTAAAAGAATTTGTCTGGCGGCTTTAGCGCGGTGGTCCCACCTGACCCCATGCCGAACTCAGAAGTGAAACGCCGTAGCGCCGATGGTAGTGTGGGGTCTCCCCATGTGAGAGTAGGGAACTGCCAGACATCAAATAAGTGAAAAGGCCATCCGCAAGGATGGCCTTTTTGCGTTTCTGCGCTGCACAAATCGTAGGCCGGGTAAGGCGAAGCCGCCACCCGGCAGAGCAAATGACTAATGAATTACCTGCGATAAAAATGCTCGCGTACGTTCTGACTTCGGATGCGCAAAGAACTCACCCGGCGGTGCCTGCTCAACAATCTCGCCGCGGTCCATAAAGATCACCCGGTCGGCCACGGTTCTCGCGAATCCCATCTCATGCGTGACGCACAGCATGGTCATGCCGGATTGTGCCAGCCCAATCATGGTATCCAGTACTTCTTTCACCATTTCGGGATCCAGCGCAGATGTCGGTTCGTCAAACAGCATGATTTTGGGTTTCATGCACAGCGAACGGGCGATAGCCACGCGCTGCTGTTGCCCGCCCGAGATCTGACCTGGAAACTTATTGGCATGCTCCGCGATACGTACGCGTTCAAGGTAGTGCATCGCCAGCGCCTCCGCTTCCTGTTTCGGCATCTTTCGGACCCAAATCGGCGCAAGCGTACAGTTCTGCAGAACGGTCAGGTGTGGAAACAGATTAAAGTGCTGAAATACCATTCCCACTTCCTGCCGCACGCGTTCGATATTGCGGATATCTTCATTCAGTTCAATACCATCAACCACAATGCGCCCTTGTTGATGCTCTTCAAGATGGTTAATGCAGCGAATAGTTGTGGATTTCCCGGATCCAGAAGGGCCGCAAAGGACGATGCGTTCGCCCTGCTTTACCTTAAGATTGATGTCCTTCAGGACATGAAACTGTCCATACCATTTATTGACGTTTTCCAGCGTAATCATCGCGTCGGCGGGTGTCATAGTTATTTGGCTCATAATTTCCTCAGTGCGGTGTACGCCCGGTGTTAAAGCGCTTTTCCAGATGCTGGCTATAGCGCGACATGCTAAAACAAAAGATCCAGTAGATCAGAGCGGCAAAGACATATCCCTCGGTGGACATACCCAGCCAGACAGGGTCAACGGTTGCCTGCTGCACGCTGCTAAAGAGATCGAACAATCCGATGATGATCACCAGACTGGTATCTTTAAAGAGAGCAATGATCGTATTGACCAGCCCAGGGATAACCAGCTTGAGCGCTTGCGGAAGGATCACCAGCCCCTGCGTTTTCCAGTAGCCGAGCGCCAGCGATTCCGCCGCTTCGTACTGGCCTTTAGGCAATGCCTGCAGGCCACCGCGTACAACTTCAGCGACATAGGCGGACTGGAAGAGAATCACCCCGACCAGGGCACGGATCAGCTTGTCGATCGTTGTACCTTCCGCCATAAACAGTGGCAGCATGACCGACGACATAAACAGTACGGTGATAAGCGGTACGCCGCGCCAGAACTCAATAAAGATAACGGAGAGCACGCGTACGACCGGCATTTTTGAACGGCGACCCAGAGCGAGTAAAATGCCCAACGGTAGCGCGCCGGCGATCCCTACTGAAGCGATAATCAACGTCAGCGTCAGCCCACCCCATTGGCGTGTTTCAACGCGTTCCAGCCCGAGAAAACCGCCATACAGCAGCACCCAGACAATAATCGGATAAACCACCGCCCAAACGGCAATATAGCGTCCACGGTGAGGCAGCTTTTTCCAGAACATGACTGCAACAGAGAGCAGGCCGATAACCAGCGCCAGATTAATCCGCCAGCGCTGTTCATGCGGATACAATCCATACATGAACTGACCGAAGCGCTCATGAATAAACACCCAGCAAGCGCCGGCTTTTGTGCAATCTGCTCGGGTTGAACCGACCCAGTTGGCCTGTATAACCGCCCAGTTCAGCAGCGGAGGGAGCAATTCCCACATGAGCCACAGGCAGACAATCGTCAGCAGGCTATTACTCCAGCTGGAGAAGAGATTCTTGCGTGCCCAGAGAATAAAACGTCCACCCGTCGAGCTGGCAGGGCGCGAGGAGTGCGACAGTATCGCTTTTGTCATCATAGATCCTTAGCGCTCGACCAGTGCTATACGACGGTTATAAAGGTTCATCAGCAACGAAATAGCCAGACTGATGATTAGATAGACGGACATGGTGATGGCAATGGTTTCTATGGCCTGTCCGGTCTGGTTAAGCACGGTTCCGGCGAAGAGAGACACCATATCCGGATAACCAATGGCAGCGGCCAGCGATGAGTTTTTGACAATGTTGAGATACTGGCTGGTCAGGGGCGGAATGATCACCCGTAAAGCCTGCGGAATAATGACCTGGCGAAGCGTCACGGTATTCGGCAAACCGAGTGAACGTGCCGCCTCGTGCTGCCCGTGAGGCACGGCCTGGATCCCGGAGCGGATGATTTCCGCAATAAACGCGGAGGTATAAATTGAAAGCGCCAGCGTGAGTGCTGCCAGTTCAGGAATTAACACCATACCACCCTGGAAGTTGAACCCGCGTAGGTGAGGAATATCCCAGTGCAAGGCTGCACCAAAAAGCCAGTGAGCAACTAGCGGTAAGCCAACAATCAGCGCAGCGGCAACTGGCCATGTTTTACGAAGCTGTCCGGTTTTAATCTGATGCTTACGGTTATAGCGGAACAGGCCGACGGAAATCGCGAGCGCAACAATAATGGCGATGATAAAGGCGTAAATCCCTTCGGCCACCTGCGGAGAGGGAATGTATAACCCACGATTACTCAGGAAAAACAGCTCAAACGCATCGACGGCCTGGCGGGGACCGGGAAGATTACGCAGCACAGCGAAATACCAGAAGAAGATCTGCAGCAGCGGCGGGATGTTGCGAAACGTCTCAATATAGATGGTGGAAAGCTTTCGCAGCAGCCAGTTTTCAGAAAGACGCGCCAGCCCAATAAAGAAGCCCAGGATGGACGCGAAGACAATACAAAGTGCCGATACCAACAGCGTATTCAGTAAACCGACCACAAACACGCGTCCGTACGTGTCACCCTCCTGATAGTCGATAAGGTGCTGAACAATCCCAAAGCCCGCGCTGCGATCCAGAAACGCAAAACCGGAGGTGATACCGCGATTATTCAGGTTAGTGATGGTGTTATGGATGAGATACACGGCGATAAGAACAACCGCAACAATAGCAATAATCTGGAATAGCCAGGCGCGGACCGCGGGATGAGAAAAGGATAGCGATCCTTTTACGGCTGAGCGGCGATGGGACATAAAGAAACCTCAGTAACCATGACTCTGGAGTGGGCACTGCCCGAGCAGTGCCCGTTACAGCTATGACTTAACGTACTGGTGGCGCGTACTGAATACCGCCGTTATTCCAGAGATTGTTCTGGCCGCGTTTGATCTTCAGCGGGCTTTCCGATCCCACGTTACGCTCGAAGATCTCAGCGTAGTTACCCACCTGTTTGATGATGTTGTAAGCCCACTTGTTATCCAGCTTCAGATCTTTGCCGAAATCACCTTCTTTACCGAGCAGGTGCGCCATATCTGGGGTGGAAGGATTCGCCGCTTTCTCATCAACGTTTTTCGAGTTGATGCCCATCTCTTCTGCATTCAGCATGGCAAACAGCGTCCAGCGAACGATAGAGAACCAGTCTTCATCGCCACGACGCACAACCGGTCCGAGAGGTTCTTTGGAGATCACTTCAGGCAGGACAATCCATTCCGCCGGATTGCTCAGCTTAATGCGTAAGGCATACAGCTGTGACTGGTCAGAGGCCAGGGTGTCGCAGCGACCGGATTCCAGCGCTTTGGCTGATTCATCCGAGCGGTCGAAAGTCACAGGGGTGTATTTCATCTTATTTGCTTTGAAATAATCCGCGACGTTCAGCTCGGTATCGGTACCCGCCTGGATACACACGGTCGCACCATCCAGCTCTTTGGCGCTTTTCAGGCCCGCTTTATTGTGGGTCAGGAAGCCGATGCCGTCATAATAGGTCACGCCCGTAAATGACATCCCCATACCCGCGTCGCGAGAGGAGGTCCAGGTGGTATTACGGGAAAGCATGTCAACCTCGCCGGACTGCAGCGCCGTAAAGCGCTCTTTCGCCGTCAGCGGGGTGTATTTTACTTTGCTGTCATCACCAAAAACCGCTGCTGCGACGCCACGGCAGACATCCACATCAATACCGGTAAATTTGCCGTTCGCATCGGCATAAGAGAAGCCAGGCAAACCGTCACTGATACCGCATTGAACAAAACCTTTCTTTTTAACGGCATCCAGTGTCGTTCCCGCATGGGCTTGACCGGCTACGGCAAACATCATGCCGGCAGCGGCCAGGCTGGCTATCATCGTCTTTTTCATAATGCATCCTGTGTGGCGAAATTTATCGTTATAGAGGCGTTTTTAAACGCTTTACCTGTCTGTGGCTTTGGCCAACGTTTATAAAGCAAACGTAATGCCAGTTTTGCGTTCGACAAAATAAGAGATGAGTGAACGCTTAATGCTGAGTGTAGACAGGCTTAAATAAAACGAGCGCCCTGAAACGGTGCGAAATTACAACCTGTGCCACAAATTGGAGCAAAAGTTTTGAGTCGCGTCAGGAAAAAGAAGAGATAGTTTCTGGCGTGAATATTGGCAGGGTATTCAATAATATTAATGTGTGAAAATCATCACACTAGAACCGATAATTTGAATGAGAGTACGAAAAAGATGTGACCGTTCTTAGCCTGAAATAAGCGGTGCGAATAAATACGGGGCTATTTTTTTACTTATTTGGAAATAGTGCACTGATTAAAAGCAAAAGCGCGGCCAGAGCCGCGCTTTCTTAACTGATGTTACTTCGTCAGGGCAACAATACCCAGCGTCAAACCCGCCACTGCGGCAGCACCGCCTGCGATAGCACCTGCAGTTTCCCAGTTATCCTGAGTGGTGCCTTTCATACAGGTATTGGTATGAACCAGTCGGCCCTGGTCGTCGTAAACCGGTACACATGGAGAGTCGTGCGCGCAACCAGCAAGCAGCGCAGCGAGAAGTGCAACGGAAATGAATCTTTTCATGATGTTACCTCAGTATTATTTCTCGTCCGCTATAAAGCCAGGAGGGCAATTAACGAACTGGAGGTTATTTTACCACCGGGGTAAGTCCACGTTACACGAGGAATAATCTCAAATTATGTAGTTTGTAAAAATCGTGGAGAAAAGTCGGTTTCCGGACGAATTAATGGAGACATTGTGAAGAGGTAAGAGAGTGTTTTTACTTAATGCAAATCATCGTATTTTTAACATGGCGTTTGCTTAATATCTAATTCATTGTTTATCTTAAAAATAAAAAAGGCACCAGAGGTGCCTTTTTCGAGAAGGTTAATCTTTATGGCGGGTAAAGCGTCGGCGGACGACCACAAAGAAAACGGGCACTAAGAAAATAGCCAGCAGGGTTGCGGAAAGCATGCCTCCCATCACACCCGTACCGACGGCGTTTTGCGCGCCGCTCCCGGCTCCGGTGCTAATTACCAGCGGCATGACGCCAAGAATGAAGGCCAGGGAGGTCATCAGGATCGGGCGAAGGCGCATTCTTGAGGCTTCCAGCGTGGCCTCAATGATACCTTTACCTTCTTTATCCATCAGGTCCTTAGCAAATTCGACGATCAGGATGGCGTTTTTTGCCGACAGACCAATCGTGGTCAGCAGTCCGACCTGGAAATAGACGTCATTGTTTAACCCACGCATTGAGGCTGCGAGAAGCGCCCCGATGACCCCCAACGGCACAACCAGCATGACAGAGAAGGGTATAGACCAGCTTTCATACAGCGCTGCCAGGCACAGGAACACCACGATCAGTGAAATGGCGTACAGTGCAGGCGCCTGGTTACCGGAAAGGCGTTCCTGATAAGACATTCCCGTCCAGTCGTAGCCGATGCCGGAAGGCAGTTTTGCCGCCAGGCTTTCCATCATCACCATGGCCTCACCGGTACTTTTCCCTGGGGCTGACTCACCGAGGATCTCCATGGACGGCATGCCGTTATAGCGTTCCAGACGAGGAGAACCGTAAACCCAGTGAGCGCTGCTAAAGGATGAGAACGGCACCATTTCCCCATTCGCGCTGCGCACGTAGAGATTGTTGATGTCCCCCGGCAACATACGGAATTTCGCATCCGCCTGGACGTAAACTTTTTTCACGCGGCCATGATCGATAAAGTCATTCACATAGGTACCACCCAACGCCGTCGATATCGTCTGGTTGACGTCAGAAATGCTAATACCCAGCGCCTGCGCTTTCTCCTGATCGACATCCAGTTTGAACTGCGGTGTATCTTCCAGGCCGTTAGGACGCACGCGAACCAGCAGGTCAGGGTGCTCTTTCACCATGCCGAGCAGCTGATTACGTGCCTGCGTCAGCTGGGTATGCCCCAGGTTAGCCTGATCGATCAGTTCAAAGTCGAAGCCCGTTGCGGTGCCCAGCTCGATAATCGCAGGGAGGTTAAACGGAAAAACAAGACCGTCTTTAATCTGGCTGAACGCTTTTGTTGCACGTCCTACTATTGCCTCAACGCTATTTTTCTCGCCCGGACGTTCCTCCCAGGGCTTCAGGCTCACGAAGGCGATACCGGCGTTTTGGCCCTGGCCGCTAAAGCTAAAGCCGTTAACGGTAAAGACGGATTCAACATTCGCCTTTTCTTTATTCAGATAGTAGTCCTGAACCTGGTCGAGAACCTGCTGAGTACGCGTCTGGGTCGCACCCGCCGGGAGTTGAACCATCGTCATAAATACCCCCTGATCCTCTTCAGGCAGGAAGGAGGTAGGTAAGCGCAGGAACAGCACCGCCATCCCACCGACAATAATGACGTACACCACCAGATAGCGGCCGGTCTTACGCAAAATACCGCTTACGCTGTTGCTGTAGTGCTCCACGCTCTTATCAAAAAGCGCATTAAACCAGCCAAAGAACCCCCCTTTCTTCTCATGATGATCGCCAGAAACGGTCTTAAGCAGCGTTGCGCAGAGTGCGGGCGTCAGGATCAGCGCAACCAGCACGGAGAGCGCCATGGCGGAAACGATAGTCAGCGAGAACTGGCGATAGATGGCGCCCGTCGAGCCGCCAAAAAAGGCCATCGGGATAAAGACCGCCGAGAGAACCATCGCGATCCCCACCAGCGCGCCCTGGATCTGCTCCATCGACTTCTGCGTGGCCTCTTTCGGCGGCAGCTTGTCCTCTACCATCACGCGCTCGACGTTCTCGACCACCACGATGGCGTCATCAACCAGCAGACCTATCGCCAGCACCATGCCGAACATTGTCAGGGTGTTGATGGAAAAACCGAACGCCGCCAGAACTGCGAAGGTACCCAGCAAAACAACCGGCACCGCGATAGTCGGGATGAGCGTTGCCCGCAGGTTTTGCAGGAACAGGTACATGACCAGGAAGACCAGAACGATCGCTTCAAACAGGGTCTTCACCACTTCATGAATGGAGATTTTTACAAACGGCGTGGTGTCATAGGGATAGACGACCTTCAACCCCTGCGGGAAGAACTGTTGCAGCTGCGCCAGTTTGCTCTTGATGGCTGCCGCGGTATCCAGCGCGTTTGCCCCGGTTGCCAGCTTAATCCCAAGGCCGGTTGCGGCCTGCCCGTTGATTTTGGTCACCATATTGTAGTTTTCGCCGCCGAGCTCAATGCGAGCGACATCCTTCAGGTGAACCATCGAGCCGTCCTGGTTCACCTTGAGCGTCACGCGGCCAAACTCTTCCGGTGATTTCAGGCGAGTTTGCGCGATGATGGAGGCATTCAACTGCTGTCCGGGCACAGACGGCGTACCGCCCAGCTGGCCTGCCGCTATCTGATCGTTCTGCGTTTTCAACTGGTTAATAATATCCAGCGGCGTCAGCTGGTATTTATTCATCGCGTTGCTGTCGAGCCAGATGCGCATCGCATACTGGGCGCCAAACAGCTGAACGTCGCCGACACCCGTCGTTCGGCTGATAGCATCTTTGACGTTCGAGGCGACATAGTCGGAGATATCATCCTGAGTGAGGTTTTTGTTGTCCGAAACAAAACCGGCGACCAGCAGGAAGCTGCTGCTGGACTTCTTCACGCCAATCCCCTGCTGCTGGACCTCTTGCGGCAGCAGCGGCATGGCGAGCTGCAGCTTGTTCTGCACCTGCACCTGCGCGATGTCCGGATCGGTGCCGGACTCGAAGGTCAGGGTAATGGTAACGTTGCCCGCTGAATCGCTGGTGGAGGACATATACATCAGGTTGTCGATACCGTTCATGTTCTGTTCGATAACCTGGGTCACGGTATCCTGCACCGTCTGGGCATCAGCGCCGGGGTAGGCCGCAGAAATCGCCACGGCTGGCGGAGCAATCGTCGGATACTGGGCGACGGGCAGTTTGAGAATGGCCAGCCCGCCTGCAATCATCAAAATGATGGCAAGTACCCAGGCGAAAACCGGCCTCTGAATAAAGAAATTAGCCATGTCGTCGTTCCTTAGCGGGCGGGAGCCGTGGTGGTATCAGGCGTCGCGACAACGGTAGCCCCAGGTCTGACTTTTTGTAATCCGCTGACGATCACGCGGTCACCGTTTTTCAGCCCTTCCGTTACCAGCCAGCGGTCACCAATGGCCTGAGGCGCAACGACGGTACGTGATTCAACCTGGTTTTTATCATTAACCACCAGCACGGTTGCGTCGCCTCGCGGCGTTCGGGTCACGCCCTGCTGCGGAACCAGAATGGCATCTGGCTGTGTGCCTTCATCAATGCGGGCGCGAACGAACATCCCCGGTAACAGTAGGTGTTGAGGATTCGGGAAAATGGCGCGCAGCGTGATTGAGCCGGTGCTTTCATCCACCGTAACGTCGGAGAACTGCAGGGTGCCTTTCAGCGGATAGGGCTGACCATTCTCCATCAGCAGCTCAACGCTGCTGGCCGTGTCGCCTTTTTGCAGGCTCGTCTGCTTCAGGCGCATAAATTCATTGCTCGACTGGGTCACATCGACATAAATCGGATCAAGCTGCTGGACTGTCGCCAGCGCTGCGGCCTGCCCGTTCGTCACGAGCGCCCCTTCCGTCACGCTGGATTTGCCGATGCGGCCTTCGACAGGGGACGTTACTTTGGTATACGCAAGGTTGATACGTGCGCTTTCAACGCCCGCTTTTGCGGCGACAACGCTGGCATCTGCCTGCTGGGCTGTGGCTACGGCCTGGTCATACTCTTGTTTGCTGACATACTGTGTTCCCACCAGTGGGAGATAACGTTTCACCGTCAGGTGTGCAATATTGGCCGCCGCCTGCGCCTTTGCCAGCTCGCCTTTCGCGCTGTCGTAAGCCGCCTGATAGGTCGCAGGATCAATCTGATAAAGTGAGTCCCCAGCTTTTACATCGCTACCTTCCGTGAAGTTGCGACGCAGAATGATACCACTCACCTGTGGACGAACCTCCGCAACGCGGAACGCATCTGTTCTGCCCGGGAGTTCAGTCGTGACGGCCAGCGGCGCACTTTTCACGATATGAACGCTGACCTGAGGCGCCTGTGCATGTTGTTGTTGATTTTCCTGGCCATCGCATCCGGTGAGCAGTACAGCGCAGACAATGAAACCGGCTAAGGGTAAACGTCTGAAATGATTCGTCATTACTGTTCCTTTAAATACCCATTAACCGATGTTTGCCGTAGATCGGTAGTGGGGCAGAGGGAAAAAATAAAATGTAGCTGCGTATAATAATGAGGGTATTTAATGTTTTTTAATTTATAAGTGCGAATGACGAGGCCTGAGAGGAAAATCAGAATCAGTCCCGTAGAAAATACGGCTATACTTCTGCCCGCTAAATCAGGCTAATAGAGCTTAACAGGTAAATTTATTCATTTCGTGAATTTAATCCCTAGCATGTATTTATATTGTTTATAGATTAAGTGAATTGACTTTTTTTGTGCAAAATTAAAACGGCTTTTAGTGAATACTTCCAGCCATCCGAACCTGATGTTATGTATATATCCTGCGAGTAAAGAGTAGCTGTCAATGGCGCGTAAAAAGAAAGAAGAGGCTCAACAAACCCGACAGCAGTTGATTGAGGCTGCTATCGGGCTGTTTGCGACGCGAGGCGTAGCCAGCACGACGCTGACGGATATCGCCGATGCCGCAAAGGTTACGCGTGGTGCTATCTACTGGCACTTTACCAGTAAAGTAGAGATATTTAATGCCATTTGGGAACAGCAATTACCGCTACGTGACATCATTCGCGACAGGCTTTCTCTCTCCGAAAATGATGATCCGTTGTTAATACTTCGTGAGCAATTCATTACTGCGCTTCAGTATATCGCACGCGAACCCCGTCAATGTGCGTTATTACAAATTTTGTATCATAAATGTGAATTTACCAGCGATATGATTTCAGAGGATGAAATTCGGAAACGTATTGGGTTCAATTATGATTCTTTGCGCGTTACGCTGGAAAAATGTATTTCTCGAAACATCATTTCATCGCAGGTGAACGTTGAGCTGACCATGATCGTATTCCACGGTTTTTTTAGCGGCATCATTAAAAACTGGTTAATGAATACCGACAGTTTTAATCTTTATCAACAGGCGCCAGCCCTGGTCGACAGCATTCTGGCGACACTCCCTCTCTTGCGCGTGTCGCCTCAGAATGATTACGGCTCAGCGCCTGGCAACATTTCTCCCCGTGCACAAAGCGCCTCGATGGTGTGCGCGCTGGCAGGTTTACCTAACAGATAACCCTGTAAGGTATTACAGCCCAGCTCCGTCAAAAAGGCTTGCTGCGCTTCGGTTTCCACACCTTCGGCCACGACTTTCAGGTTGAGCGTTTTCGCGAGGGCCACAATCGCAGAGACAATGGTGGCATCCTCGCTTTCACCGCTTAACTCTTTCACAAACGCTCTGTCTATCTTCAGTTCACAGGCCGGTAAACGCTTGAGATACAGCAAGCTTGAATATCCGGTCCCAAAATCATCAATCGAGGCTTTCACGCCAGCATCCGTCAGCTCTGTCAGCACCCGCACGCTCTCATCGGGGTTGCTCATTGCCGTGGTTTCCGTAACTTCCAGGATTAACATTTCCGGCGGGACGTGATGGCGCTTCAGGCAGTCGAGCACTGTTTTAACCAGAGAGGGCTGTTCGAACTGCAGCGTCGACAGGTTTACTGCCATTGACCAGTTTCGATGCCCCTGCAGATGCCATTCTCTCAGCTGGCGACAGGCTTCATTGAGCACCCAGTTACCAATAGGGATGATAAGCCCGGTTTTTTCCGCCAGCGGCAGGAAAAGATCCGGCGTCAGTAAACCCTGCTTCGGATGCTGCCAGCGCAGCAGCGCTTCAAACCCGAGGAGAGGGCCCGCGGGAGCGTGAAACTTTGGCTGATAAAGCAGGCGCAGTTCATTGCGATCGATGGCCATCCACAGATCGTTCATTAACTGAAGGTGAGTCTGCGCCAGTGTATTCATGGAGGGCTGGAAAAAGTGATAGCCGTTTCGTCCCATATGCTTGGTGTGGTACATCGCCGCGTCGGCGTTAAACATCAGCTCACGTTCGGTTTTGCCGTCGTGAGGGTACAGGGCGATACCAATGCTAAGCGTTACCATCAGTTCATAGGGTTCGAGAGTGAACGGGCTATCGATCGCCCGCACCAGCGAATTTGCCAGCGAGGCCGCATCGTCCGGACCTTCTCCCTCAGCCAGCAGAACAAACTCATCGCCGCCAATGCGTGCAAGGGTAAACTGGCCCTTCAGGAGATGCAGCAGACGCTGCGTAACGGCGACCAGCAGCCTGTCACCGACATCATGGCCGTAGGCGTCATTGACAGCTTTAAAACCGTCGAGATCCATGAACATCAGGGCGAAATGGGTACCTTCACGGTCAGCTTTGCTGATGGCCTGATCGAGCCGGTCCTCCAGCAGGATACGGTTGGGCAGTCGCGTCAGCGTATCGTGCAGCGCCAGCTGCGCAAGTTCCCGGTTCGCTTCTGCCAGCGACGAGGCCAGAAGGGCGGTTCGTGCCTGCAGGCGGGCATCCAGCATCGACACCAGCAGGGTGATCCCAAGAATAGAGAGCGCGACGACGCTGACCAGCACGGCCAGCCAGCTGCCGTTAATACCCTGATGGTGAACCATGGTGGACATTGGAAACTGCGCGGCCTTCATCCCGGCGTAGTGCATACCGGCGATAGCAATTCCCATCGTGATGGCGGCACCCAGGCGCATCGGCACCACCTGAGCGGCTTCGTGACGCAGGCGGAAGGTCAGCCACAATGCTGCAAGCGAAGCGGCAAGCGCAATCACGACCGAAATGGCCACCCACAGCGTGTCCCAAACGATCCCCGGCCTCACCTCCAGCGCCGCCATACCGGTGTAATGCATGGCAACAATACCGATTCCCATCACCAGAGCGCCGGGAAGCAGGCGGCGCATGCGCAGCTGTTCACAGCTGACGAGCCATAGCGCAAACAGTGACGACCCCACGGCGATGACCATGGATAAAATCGTCAGGGTCGCGTTGTAGCTCATGCTCATGGAGAGATCCATCGCCAGCATGCCGATAAAATGCATGGCCCATACGCCAATACCCATTGCAACACCGCCTCCCGCCAGCCAGATGCGCGCTGCGATGCCCTGACTTCCGGCGACGCGTGCAGCCATATTCAGCGCAGTGTAAGCAGCAAGGATGGCAACAGCAAAGGAGAGGGCTACAAGGATAGGGTTGTATTGGCTAACCAGCATGGTCGGTTCTACTCGAGTATGACGTTACGCAGGAGAGGTTGAGAAGGGCGAGACATTATCACCGTCAGGTAACGGCTCAAAGGGATTTAAATCCCCGTTTTTAGTGGGTAATACGGGGAGGTTGGTGACGGCAGGGCGTTAATCGAGTTCTGAACAGTTCACTAATTTCAGCGGATTGACGGAGTTCATATTGCGGCACTTGTCGGTTTCGGTGCTCATCAGTTCAATCCACTGCATCAGGAGAGCATCGAAAAGGAAAACGGAGATTGCAAAGACGACCAGCCACCAGTATTTACGAATCATTGTGTCATTCCGCGAGAAGAGAGCCCTGAAGTGGTGGAAATATACACGAAAAGAAGCGGTTTAAAAGCGGGATAAGCAAAGGTTTACAAAGCGTTGACGGTGAATGAATAAGACAATAAAAAAGGCGCATCCCCATGCCAGGTAGCGCCTTTTTAAACAAGCAGTTAGCTAATCGAAATTAGTTCATGCCGTATTTTTTCAGTTTCTTACGCAGAGTACCACGGTTGATACCCATCATCAGCGCAGCGCGGGTCTGGTTACCGCGGGTGTATTGCATCACCATGTCCAACAGTGGCTGTTCAACTTCAGCCAGTACCAGCTCATACAGGTCATTAACATCCTGACCATTCAGTTGAGCAAAATAGTTCTTCAGTGCCTGTTTAACCGAGTCACGCAGGGGCTTTTGAGTTACCTGATCCTGAGAGTTAACGGTAGAAACGGTCAGTACGTCAGAATTTACGCGTTGTTCGAACATAGTTCTGTCAGCTCTTTATTTCATTACGCAAGATTTTCGAAGTATGCCTCCAACGCCTCCAGCTGTTCGCTGGCATCCTCAATGGCGTTGAATGTGCGCCGAAACTGGTCATCTGGAGCGTGCTCCTGGAGATACCAGGAGACGTGTTTACGCGCAATTCGGTACCCTTTTGCCTGACCGTAGTGGTCATGCAGTTCCCGAACATGCGAACAAAGCAAGCGCTTTACCTCTGCCAGAGGCAGTGGGGCAAGCAGCTCCCCAGTGTCCAGATAATGCTGGATTTCCCGGAAGATCCAGGGTCTTCCCTGAGCTGCACGTCCTATCATCAGAGCATCAGCTCCCGTATAGTCGAGTACAGCCCTGGCTTTAAGCGGGTCAGTTATGTCGCCATTCGCGATAATCGGAATGGAAACCTTCTGCTTAACTGCCCGAATGCTGTCGTATTCAGCTTCACCATTGAACAAACAGGCGCGAGTGCGTCCGTGGATGGTCAGGGCCTGAATACCACAATCTTCGGCCAGTTGGGCAATCTCTACACAGTTACGGTGTTCCGGCGACCAACCCGTGCGAATCTTCAACGTAACAGGAACGTCCACTGCGCTGACAACCGCCGTCAGGATAGCTTTCACCTGGTCGGGGTATTGCAGAAGGGCTGAACCTGCAAGCTTGCGATTCACCTTTTTGGCCGGGCAACCCATATTGATATCAATAATCTGGGCACCACTTTCCACGTTAATACGCGCGGCATCTGCCATCTCTTCAGGCACGCTTCCGGCAATTTGCACGGTGCGAATACCTGGTTCATCAATGTGCACCATCCGAAGGCGGGATTTATCGCTTTCCCAAACCTGCGGGTTAGACGACATCATCTCGGATACGGTTAAACCGGCTCCCATCTCATAGCACAGCGTCCTGAATGGCCGGTCGGTAATACCTGCCATTGGGGCTGCGATCAGGCGATTTCTAAGCTGGTGGTGTCCGATGCGCATGAGTTAAGAAATGACCATACTGTGACTGCAAGGCGGCGTATATTACGCATTTTTTGCACGAGATGAAAGGCCAAACTTTGAACAATCCACTGTTGTAGATCAAGGAATCGCCGCGCAATCTTTTCGTTTAAAATTATTCATTATTGAAATCATTGAGTTATGCGCTGATGGCTATTTTATGTGCGCTTACAATTTCCCGTAACTTCTCATCATTTCTGAATAAATGCGACACATGAGCGGGATAATCTGCTGTTTTTAACAGCAGATTTCCCCACTTCTTTGCGATCTGCGTCGCATTTTAGAACATGATCTCAGGGCAAAAAATAGACGTTATTCGATGATAACACGACCATGGAGGGACTGTACCGGCCGGTTATTATCGTGATGCATTGTGTGGGTGAATTTCTCGAGCTGCCCGGCGGAGACCGTCAGAGGATGCTTAAGCACGATCCAGGTGACGCCTTCTGAACACGGTGGCGTTGTCAGCGAGCCGCTAAAGCGCCAGTACGTTTTATCTTCCGGCAGCAGCTTATTCAGGTTGAGCTCCTGCTTGATGGAGACGTTCAGCTCAGCCTGTTGAGGCATAACGTCCCACAGTTTATCAAGTTCACGGTTCTCTGCCCCTTTGTCGAACATGACCGCGACCACCGCCAGTTCCCCCTTCGCATTTTTATGCACAAGGTGCATTTCCATCGCGTAATGCTTGCCATGCACGGTGTTTTCGCTCGGCGCGTGGAAGTGGAACTGCTGTAATGCCCAGGTTTGCTTATCCAGCGTGATAGTGTCGCGAGTGTCGGCCTGCTCGCTTGCCTGAATGGTATGGCCATTATTTGTCAACGTCACAGGGCCGTCAACGTAGTGCGTTTGCAGCGGGGAAAGATGGGCGTTAACGGTGGAATCGATATCAATCGGGGACTGATTCATCCCGCTTTGGCAGGTCTTGTAGGCCTCATCCAGTTCGCCCCAGTGCTCAGGTGAACTTTCTCCTTTGTAGCTCCAGTGTGATGCGCATGCTGAAGCCGAGATCATGCTCAGCGCTAACAGCGCTGCCTTGCTATAAACGTGTTTCATAATATTCTTCCCGTGAATTTTTATTATCCAAATCAAAATTTATCAATATGATTTGTAGGGTTATTTTACCGGAGGCAGGCCAGGTGCGGGAGGAATATTCGAGGAGAAAAGGCGTGGTCAGAGGACCACGCCAAATACTTATTTTTTACGACCGGTAATGCGGCACCACTCTTCTTTCTCGACGACCGGGTCGAGCGCAAAGAGATCGGCGTAGGCTTCGCAAACGCTCTCCGCCTGGCTTGCCAGGATGCCTGAAAGTCCCAGCAGACCGCCCTCAACCGGCAGCACGCTGATTAATGGCGCCAGTTCACGCAGTGGGCCCGCGAGAATGTTTGCGACCACCACATCGGCTTTCATGGCTTCTGGCTGCGCTTCCGGCAGGTAGAGCTCTAGACGATCGGAGACGCCGTTACGCTCGGCATTATCGCGGCTGGCCTGAATGGCCTGCGGATCGATATCGATCCCGATGGCTTTCGCCGCGCCCAGTTTCAGAGCGGCAATCGCGAGGATCCCGGAACCGCAGCCGAAGTCGATCACCGTCTTACCTTCCAGATCCAGACCATCCAGCCACTGCAGGCACAGAGACGTGGTTGGATGGGTGCCGGTGCCAAACGCCAGGCCTGGGTCAAGCATCACGTTCACCGCGTTTTCATCGGGAACCTCGCGCCAGCTTGGGCAGATCCACAGACGTTTGCCGAACTGCATCGGATGGAAGTTGTCCATCCACTCGCGTTCCCAGTCTTTGTCTTCCAGCTGTTCGATTTTATGCGCGAAGCCTGCGCCCAGCAGCGGATGGTTTTCCAGAATCGCCACCACCTCTTTCATGTCGGTTTCGGCATCGAACAGGCCGATCACGTCGGTATCACCCCACAGGCGCGTTTCGCCCGGCAGCGGTTCAAAGACCGGCGTGTCGTGCGTGTCCTGAAAGGTGATGGAGACAGAGCCGGCTTCCATCAGCGCATCGCTTAGCTCTTCGGCGTTCGCGCCGGTTGTGTTCAGTTTTAGTTGGATCCACGGCATGGCAAAACTCTTTATTTATCAGTAGAAATCATAGCGGGTTGTGGGGCGGGCTGACCGAAACGGTTCCCCACCACAAACGCCAGTAAACTTAGCAGTAACGAAGGCACAATCGGATGGAAGCCCAGATACTGAATCTTAAATGTCGCAAGGATGGCATACAGCACACCGCCAACAATCATCGCGCTCAGCGCGCCTGCAGCGTTCGCGCGTTCCCAGTAAAGACCTAATACCAGCGGCCACAGGAAAACGGCTTCAAGCCCACCAAACGCAAGCAGGTTCAGCCAGATGATCATCTCCGGCGGACGCCATGCAGCTAACATCAGCAAAGCTCCTAACACCAGCGTAATGACGGCAGACATCCGCTTCAGGCGACGTTCATTTTCAACCTGCTCAGGGCGCAGGTTCAGATAGAGATCTTTAATGATCG
This sequence comes from Enterobacter sp. 04-C-12-SI-ECC, assembly GCF_047530715.1. Classification (NCBI taxonomy): domain Bacteria; kingdom Pseudomonadati; phylum Pseudomonadota; class Gammaproteobacteria; order Enterobacterales; family Enterobacteriaceae; genus Enterobacter; species Enterobacter sp. 04-C-12-SI-ECC. The sequence continues at coordinate 246,327 of NZ_JBLKDI010000004.1, read as the reverse complement.
TAGCGGAACTTTGCAGTAACTGGGCGTTAATGGTCGACATAATGGCGGCCATTGGCGCTGCGAGGAAAATGCCGGCGGCGAAGGGCGGCAGCACTTTAACCATCAGCGTCGGGATCACCAGATCCGGCACGGTAAGGTCGGGAATCACCGCGCGCCCTAATGCACCTGCCAGGTGCATACCAAACATCAGGACCGCGACTACAATCGTCCCGATGATGATGCCCTTGTGAACGGCTTTACTGTCTTTATAGGAGATACAGCGCACGGCGGTATGCGGCAGACCAATCACCCCGAAGCAGACTAACACCCAGAACGAGGTCATAAAGGTCGGCGAGAGGATATCATCCGCGCCCTGCGGTGAAATCAGTTTCGGGTCAATCGCTTCCAGGGTTTCCACCGCATGAGTGAGTCCACCCGCGGCATGAACAATCCCCACCAGCAGAACAATCGTGCCGATGAGCATGACCATTCCCTGCAGCGTATCGTTCAGCACGCTGGCGCGGAACCCGCCAAACGCGGTATAGAGCGCGATGCTTACCCCGAAGATAAGCAGGCCTGTCTCGTAAGGGATGCCGGCCGCCGTTTCCAGCAGGCGTGCCCCGCCGATAAACTGTACGGTCATCGCGCCAATAAAGGCGACCAGCAGGCTTAAGCTCGCCAGCCACACCAGTAAGCGGCTCTGGTAACGGGCAAACAGCATGTCGTTGAGCGTGACGGCATTATAGCGGCGCGCCAGAATGGCAAATTTCTTACCAAGAATACCGAGGGAGAGCCAGACGGCAGGCAGTTGGATCATCGCCAGCAGTACCCAGCCTAACCCGTACTTGTAGGCCGCACCGGGGCCGCCAATAAACGAGCTGGCGCTGATATAGGTCGCGGTCAGCGTCATTGCCAGCACAACGCCGCCCATCGAACGGCTGCCGAGGAAATACTCGTTAAGAAAAGCACCGGTCGTTCTTTTGCGCATGGCGTAAATGGATAAACCAAACACGACCAGCAGGTATGCGACAAGCGGCAGAATGACTTCAAGCTGCATCATCGTCCTCCAGCGGAATATCGCGATAGATGAATTTCACCATTGCCCAGCACAGCAGGATAAACACCAGCGGTACCAGCAGGCAGGCCATTTCGAACCAGTGCGGCAGGCCGGTGATGCCAATAACGGAGTCAGGTAAGTAAGCAGTTACTAACCATGCAGCAAGATAGAGAAGGGTCAGCCACAGCGCCCAGCGCGCTTCTTTATGGGCCTGAACAAAACGTTTGTCCATTTTTTGTCCCTTGTGGATGCAGAAAGCGGGGATTGTACATGATGGGGCTTTGCGATCCCCATAAATAAAAAAAGGCCGGATAATCCGGCCTTTTAGCAACGCAGCTCTCTTACTTCTCGTTCAGGCCGAGTTTTTTCTCCAGGTAGTGGATATTCGTCCCACCATTCTGGAAGTGCTCGTCGCTCATGATACGCATCTGCAGATCAACGTTGGTTTTAATACCGTCGATGATCAGCTCCTGCAGGGCGTTCTTCATGCGGGCAATCGCCACGTCACGGTTTTCGCCGTAGCAGATGAGCTTACCGATCATTGAGTCATAGTACGGCGGTACGGTGTAACCGGCGTAGATATGAGACTCCCAGCGCACGCCAAAACCACCCGGCGCGTGGAAACGCGTGATTTTACCCGGGCTTGGCAGGAAGGTGTTCGGGTCTTCGGCGTTGATACGGCACTCTACCGCATGGCCTTTCACCACAACTTCTTCCTGCTTGATGGACAGAGGCTGACCGGCTGCGATACGCAGCTGCTCTTTGATCAGGTCAACGCCGGTGATCATTTCGGTAACCGGGTGTTCAACCTGAATACGGGTGTTCATCTCAATGAAGTAGAACTCGCCGTTTTCGAACAGGAACTCAAAGGTACCCGCCCCGCGATAGCCGATATCGACGCACGCTTTGGCGCAACGCTCGCCGATGTAGCGACGCAGTTCCGGGGTAATGCCCGGCGCTGGCGCTTCTTCGACCACTTTCTGGTGACGACGCTGCATGGAGCAGTCACGTTCTGCCAGATAGATCGCGTTACCCTGACCGTCAGCCAGCACCTGAATTTCGATGTGGCGTGGGTTTTCAAGGTATTTTTCCATGTACACCATGTCATTGCTGAAAGCCGCTTTCGCTTCCGCTTTGGTCATGGAGATGGACTGCGCCAGTTCAGCATCGCTGCGCACAACGCGCATACCGCGACCGCCGCCGCCGCCGGACGCCTTGATGATAACCGGGTAGCCAATGCGTTTAGCATGAGCACGGTTAGCATCCATGTCGTCGGTCAGAGGGCCGTCAGAGCCTGGCACGGTTGGAACACCGGCTTTTTTCATTGCGGTGATTGCAGACACTTTGTCGCCCATCAGACGAATGGTGTCGGCTTTCGGACCGATGAAGATAAAGCCAGAGCGTTCAACCTGCTCAGCAAAGTTGGCGTTCTCAGAGAGGAAGCCGTAACCCGGATGAATTGCCACCGCGCCGGTGATTTCAGCGGCGCTGATGATAGCCGGGATGTTCAGATAGCTTTTTACGGACGGAGCCGGGCCAATACAGACCGTCTCATCCGCCAGCAATACGTGTTTTAAATCGCGATCCGCGCTTGAGTGCACGGCCACGGTCTTGATGCCCAGTTCTTTACAGGCACGAAGAATACGCAGTGCAATCTCGCCACGGTTGGCGATAACAATTTTATCCAGCATGTTCGCCTCGTTACTCGATGACGACCAGCGGCTCGTCAAATTCAACCGGCTGACCACTTTCGACCAGAATCGCTTTCACAGTACCTGACTTGTCAGCTTCGATCTGGTTCATCATTTTCATCGCTTCAACGATGCACAGGGTATCGCCTACGTTGACTTTCTGACCCACTTCGATGAACGCCTTCGCGTCCGGGCTCGGGGTGCGGTAGAAAGTACCAACCATTGGGGAACGTACGATGTGACCACTGATTTCTGCTGCAGCGGCAGGTGCGGCTTCAGCTGCTGCTGGCGCAACGGCTGCGGAAAGCGCAGGCTGCTGCACTGGCGCAGCGTAAGCTTGCTGCATTACCGGGAAGCTAGCGGCTGGGGCTGCACGGCTGATGCGTACAGACTCTTCGCCTTCAGAAATTTCCAGTTCGGAGATGCCTGATTCTTCAACCAGCTCGATCAGTTTTTTAATCTTACGAATATCCATGAGTGGGTTCCGTACTCTTGTTTAGTGTGATTGTGACAAGCGTTTTACCGCTGTCTGTAAAGCGTATGAATAGCCGTCTGCGCCCAGTCCGCAGATAACGCCAGCAGCGATATCCGACAGATACGAATGGTGGCGGAACGGCTCTCGGGCGTGCACGTTACTCAGGTGGATCTCGATAAACGGGATACTCACCGCGAGCAGTGCGTCGCGGATAGCAACACTGGTGTGCGTAAACGCGGCCGGATTGATCAGGATATAGTCCACAGTGTCTTTAGCCTGATGAATACGGTCGATGATTGCGTACTCCGCGTTTGACTGAAAATGATCCAAATCCACATTCAGCGAGGCTGCTTCCGTGCTCAGACGGTTAACAATTTCGCTCAATGTCAGCGTGCCGTACTTCTCTGGCTCACGGATGCCGAGCATGTTCAGGTTCGGTCCGTTTAATACTAAGATGTGGAATTTATCAGTCATTATGCCGCTATCTCCTGCGATTTTCGGGTAAAAAACAAAATATACCGTCGAAGCGCAAATGTCACCTTTTCAGAGGCCTAAAACCGCTGTCAGGCGAACCAAGGTCGCACATTATAACGATTTCGTAGCATTTGGCAGCTAAATACTGGTCTTATCAGGGAAGATTATCAACCGCAATCCAAAAAAGATTTGCGGTTGAGAGGTAATCTGCGGGAAAACGCACAGTTTCGCGAACTATCGCAACCACTGGCGGAACTTCTTGTATCGCCATGCTAAAAGCGCCACGGCGGCCAGCGCGTAAAGGACCGGCTGCGGAGAGAGGATCTTCACCGACCACAGATAATGAATGGGGGCGAGGATCGCGACAAGATAGACGAAGTTGTGCAGCAACTGCCAGCGACGGCCCAGCTTTCGCTGCGCATATTGCGTGGATGTCAGCGCTAACGCCAGCAGGATCAGCCAGCTAACAATGCCCAGCATCAGGTAAGGGCGTGTTACCAGCTCGCGGCCAAGCAGTGTCAGATTGTTAATTCCCAGTTCCAGCAGGGCGTAACTGGTGAGGTGCAGGGTCGCCCAGGCAAAACACCATAGCCCCAAAAGCCGACGGGTGCGTATCAATAATGGCTGTTTAGCGTAGCGCGCCAGCGGCGAGACGAGCAAGGTGGCCAGCAAAAATTTCAGAGCCATCCGACCGGTAAAATGCTGGATATCCTTTGCCGGATCGGCGCTAAAGAGGCCCTGGCTGGCCGCCCAGAACAGCCAGATAAAAGGAAGTATCCCGGCTAAATGCAGCAGCACTTTCAGCCAGGTAATCTGCTTTGCCGTTAAACGCACTCAGAAGTTCTCCCGTAAATTGAGGCCACGGTAAAGGGACGCCACTTCATCCGCATACCCGTTAAACAGCAGCGTGGGCTGGCGCTTCACGTCCAGCGCGCCGCCGGAGCCAATAAAGCGTTCCGTCGCCTGCGACCAGCGGGGATGATCCACATGCGGGTTCACGTTGGCGAAGAAGCCGTATTCACCCGGCGCCGCCAGGTTCCATGTCGTCGGCGGACGTTCGCGGGTCAGCTTAATGCTGACGATCGATTTAATCCCTTTGAAACCGTATTTCCACGGCACGGTTAAACGGATGGGGGCACCGTTCTGCGGCGGAAGCGCCTTGCCGTAAACGCCGACGGTCAGGAGGGTAAGGGGATGCATGGCTTCGTCAAGACGTAACCCTTCAACGTACGGATACTCCAGCCCGCCGCCGATGAACCGGTCTTTCTGGCCCGGCATCTCGTCCGGGGCGTAGCGTGTCTGGAAGGCGACGTATTTTGCGTTGCTGGTGGGTTCAACCATCGCCAGCAGCTTATGCAGCGGGAAGCCTACCCAGGGCACCACCATCGACCAGGCCTCTACGCAGCGCATGCGATAGATACGCTCCTCAAGCGGGAAGCGGGTGGTCAGATCGTGATGGTCCAGCGTCAGAGGTTTTGCCACTTCACCGTCGATTTTCAGCGTCCACGGATCGGTTTTCATGCTGCCGGCATTGGCGGCAGGATCGGCTTTATCCAGACCAAATTCGTAGAAGTTGTTGTAGCCGGTGACTTTATCTTCCGGCGTGAGCGCCAGCGTGTTTTGCCATTCGGCGGGTTTGGTAAAGGTAAGCGGGGCACCGGAAGGCGCCTTAGGGCGATCGTTGCCTTTAAACCAGTCGAGCAGGTCGGCGTGTGCCGCTGGAGAGAGCGTCAGTGCCGTGGCGCTGATGCCAAGCATTTTCAGGATCTGGCGGCGCTGTAACATAAAGACAGACTCAGACGTTACGTCGGCTTCCGTCAGTTTTCGGTTTTTCATGGCATCCTCCGTCATGCGTTTTTCTAAGCATGACGGAGGAGAAGCGTTAGCGCGAATATGTCACGAAAATTTGAAGTTTAGGCGATTTTCACCAGCGCGCGGCCGTGGAACTGGTTATCCATGATCTTACTGGCATATTCAGGTGCCTGGCTGAGCGTAATTTCGGTAGCGCTCTGGGTATAGAACGATTCCGGCAAATCGCGCACCAGACGCTCCCATGCCTCTGCACGGCGAGCCGCAGGCGTCATCACGGAATCCACGCCCTGCAGGCGGACGTTACGCAGAATAAATGGCATGACGGTCGTTGGCAGGGCAAATCCCCCGGCCAGGCCGCAGGCTGCCACGCAGCCGCCGTAGTTCATCTGCGCCAGGACTTTTGCCAGCACCTTATCACCGACGGTATCCACTGCACCTGCCCAGACCTGTTTTTCCAGCGGGCGGGTCTCGGCAAACTCATCGCGGCCAAGAATGCGGCTGGCGCCGAGCTGGCGCAGATAATCATGCGTGCTTTCACGGCCGGAAACCGCCGCAACCTGATAACCCAGCTTGTGCAGCAGCGTGACCGCCGTGCTGCCCACGCCACCGCTGGCCCCGGTAACAACAATTTCACCCGACTCGGGGCGAACACCCGCCTCTTCCAGCGCCATCACGCACAGCATGGCGGTAAAGCCTGCGGTACCAACGATCATCGCTTTGCGACCATCTATGCCTTTCGGCATAGGCACCAGCCAGTCGCCCTTCACGCGCGCCTGCGTTGCCAGCCCGCCCCAGTGATTTTCGCCCACGCCCCAGCCGGTGAGCAGCACCTGCTGGCCCGCATGAAAACGGGGATCTTCGCTGCTATGAACCCGGCCAGCAAAATCAATACCCGGCACCATAGGGAAATTTCGGATGATTTTACCCTTGCCGGTGATCGCCAGCGCATCTTTATAATTTAAACTGGACCAGTCGATGTCGACGGTGACGTCGCCTTCCGGCAGGCGAGTCTCTTCTACGGCCTGTACTGAGGCAAGTGTTTTGCCGTCCTGCTGTTCTAAGATTAAAGCCTGCATACGGGGTCCTCACGGCTCAGATGATTGGAAAAGAGTTCCTGAAGACTATACTCGCTCAGGGTAAAGCAATGCCGATTTAACGCAATAAATTGCCAGATACGCCAGGTTTGGTAGTATGCCGCATTTGAAATGCAAGTTAGCGCTTACTCGCTACCCCATCAACCCACGGAGTAATCTCAAGGATGCGATTAACGACGAAGTTCTCGGCTTTTATCACCCTGCTGACGGGGCTTACCATCTTTGTCACGCTTCTTGGTTGCTCTCTGAGCTTTTATAACGCCATTCAGGACAAACTGGTCAACCGGGTGCAATCCGTTGCGTCGGTCATTGATACGCGTCTGCTGACCACTCCACTTCCTGAGCTATCCCGGGAGCTGGATGAGTTGATGGTGCCGGTTGATATTATTCAGGTCGACATCCAGCAGGGAAAGCATCCGGTTTTAAGCCATGAACGACAGGACAGCTATCGACCTGCGGGCGTGGTGAGCCAGTATCGGGAAGTAACGGTGCACTCCCTCAAAAATCCGGGGATGACCATACACATGGTCTACCTCGATCCGATGGCCAGCTATTTCCGTTCTATGATGACCACCGCGCCGCTCACTGTTGCCGTCGCCTTCATTATTTTGCTGATTTTTCTCGCGGTCCGCTGGCTGCGCCGCCAGCTTTCAGGCCAGGAACTGCTGGAGATCCGCTCCGTGCGTATCCTGAACGGTGAACGCGGCCCGCAGGTTCGCGGCTCGGTCCATGAATGGCCCTCACGCGCCAGCAGCGCGCTGGATACGCTGCTCTCAGAGATCCAGTTTGCCAGCGACCAGCGCAGCCGAATGGATACGCTGATCCGCTCTTATGCCGCGCAGGATAATAAAACCGGCCTGAACAACCGCCTTTTCTTTGACAATCAACTCGCCACGCTGCTCGACGACCCGGAAAAAGTGGGCACGCACGGGGTGGTGATGATGATTCGCCTGCCCGATTTCGATCTGCTGCGCGACACATGGGGGCAGCGGGCGGCGGAAGAAAATCTCTTTACGCTGATCAACCTGCTCTCCACCTTTATTATGCGCTATCCGGGGGCGCTGCTGGCCCGCTACCACCGCAGCGACTTTGCCGTATTGCTGCCGCATCGCACGCTGAAGGAATCAGAAAGCATTGCCAGCCAGCTACTTAAGGCCGTCGACGCGCTGCCGCAGAGCAAAATGCTCGACAGAGACGATATGGTCCATATGGGGATTTGCGCCTGGCGCGGCGGACAGTCGACAGAGCAGGTGATGGAGCATGCGGAAGCGGCCACCCGCAACGCGGTATTGCAAGGGGCGAACGGATGGGCGGTCTATGATGATTCGCTGCCTGAAAAGGGGCGTGGAAACGTGCGCTGGCGTACTTTGATTGAGCAAATGCTGAGTCGCGGCGGGCCGCGTATTTATCAAAAACCGGCGGTCATGAAGAACGGTTTTGTCCACCACCGGGAATTGATGTGCCGTATTTTCGACGGGACGGAAGAGGTTATTTCTGCGGAATATCTGCCGATGGTTCTGCAATTTGGGCTCTCCGAAGAGTATGACCGCCAGCAAATTACACGCTTGATTCCATTTTTATCATTCTGGCCTGAAGAGAATCTGGCGTTACAGGTTACCGTTGAGTCATTAATACGCCCGCGTTTTCAGCGCTGGCTGCGTGATACATTAATGCAATGCGAAAAATCGCAACGCAAACGCATTATTTTTGAACTTGCTGAGGCGGATGTGGGTCAACACATCAGCCGGTTGCGTCCGGTGGTCCGTTTGATCAACGCGCTCGGTGCCCGTGTCGCGGTAACGCAGGCGGGTTTAACGCTGGTCAGTACCAGTTGGATCAAGGAGCTGGATGTGGAGCTATTAAAGCTACATCCGGGGCTGGTAAGGAATATTGAGAAGCGCACGGAAAACCAGCTGCTGGTTCAGAGTCTGGTTGAAGCGTGTAAGGGAACGCGAACACAGGTATTTGCCGCAGGCGTGCGCTCCAGAGGCGAATGGCAGATGTTAACAGAGCGCGGAGTGACGGGCGGTCAGGGCGATTTTTTTGCCGCCTCTCAGCCGCTTGACACCAACGTGAAAAAATATTTGCAAAGATACTCTGTTTGACCTGCCGTTTACGTTGTTTTCACGTAGAATATCGCGCCTGTAGCTTTGAGTATGTCGAGCAAAAAGCCAGTGAACGACCTTTAATGAGTTACAAATATCAGTGAGGAACACGACTGTTTACTCAGCCCTGAGGGAGTCAGGGGATGAATTTGTAACAACAGGAAACGTACTGCACAAATTTTCACCGTTGCAGATGATTTTTGCGCCTTGTCGCTGCTGCGTGTGGTTGGTAAAGTAAGCGGATTTTGTTTTCCGCCCCAGCTTTCAGGATTATCCCTTAGTATGTTGAAAAAATTTCGTGGCATGTTTTCCAATGACCTGTCCATTGACCTGGGTACCGCGAATACCCTTATTTATGTAAAAGGACAAGGCATCGTATTGAATGAGCCTTCTGTTGTGGCCATTCGTCAGGATCGTGCAGGCTCGCCGAAAAGCGTGGCCGCAGTGGGTCATGACGCGAAGCAGATGCTGGGTCGTACCCCTGGCAACATCGCCGCTATTCGCCCAATGAAAGACGGCGTTATCGCTGATTTCTTCGTGACTGAAAAAATGCTTCAGCACTTCATCAAGCAGGTTCACAGCAACAGCTTCATGCGCCCAAGCCCGCGTGTTCTGGTGTGCGTGCCGGTTGGCGCAACCCAGGTAGAACGTCGCGCAATCCGTGAATCTGCCCAGGGTGCAGGCGCACGTGAAGTGTTCCTGATTGAAGAGCCAATGGCTGCGGCAATCGGTGCGGGTCTGCCTGTTTCTGAAGCCACCGGTTCTATGGTGGTGGATATCGGTGGTGGTACCACTGAAGTGGCCGTTATCTCACTGAACGGCGTGGTGTACTCCTCCTCCGTACGTATCGGTGGTGACCGCTTCGATGAAGCCATCATCAATTACGTGCGCCGTAACTACGGCTCTCTGATCGGTGAAGCCACCGCAGAGCGTATCAAACACGAAATCGGTTCTGCGTATCCGGGCGATGAAGTGCGTGAGATCGAAGTGCGTGGCCGTAACCTGGCGGAAGGTGTTCCACGCGGCTTTACCCTGAACTCCAACGAAATTCTGGAAGCACTGCAGGAACCACTGACGGGCATCGTGAGCGCGGTAATGGTTGCGCTGGAACAGTGCCCACCAGAGCTGGCGTCTGACATCTCCGAGCGCGGTATGGTTCTGACCGGTGGTGGTGCGCTGCTGCGTAACCTCGACCGCCTGTTGATGGAAGAGACAGGTATTCCTGTCGTAGTTGCAGAAGATCCACTGACTTGCGTCGCCCGCGGTGGTGGCAAGGCGCTGGAAATGATCGACATGCACGGCGGCGACTTGTTCAGCGAAGAGTAGTCATGGTGAAAGGGTAGCGAATCGCTACCCTTTCTCTCTGACACGAGAATACGCATAGCCTATGAAGCCAATTTTTAGCCGTGGCCCATCGCTACAGTTTCGCCTCATTCTGGCGGTTCTGGTTGCGCTTGGCGTCATTATTGCCGATAGCCGCCTCGGTACGTTCAGCCAGATCCGAACGTACATGGATACCGCCGTCAGTCCTTTCTACTTTATATCAAATGGTCCCCGTGAACTGCTCGACTCCGTTTCTCAAACGCTGTCTTCACGAGACCAGCTCGAACTTGAAAACCGGGCATTACGCCAGGAACTGCTGCTGAAAAACAGCGAACTACTGATGCTTGGGCAATACAAGCAGGAAAACGCGCGTCTGCGTGAACTGCTCGGCTCGCCGCTGCGTCAGGACGAGCAGAAGATGGTTACCCAGGTGATCTCCACCGTGAACGACCCTTACAGCGATCAGGTTGTGATCGACAAAGGGAGCGTGAACGGGGTGTATGAAGGTCAGCCCGTCATCAGTGATAAGGGCGTAGTAGGCCAGGTCGTTGCCGTCGCCAAACTGACCAGCCGCGTGCTGCTGATTTGCGACGCCACCCACGCACTGCCGATCCAGGTCCTGCGTAACGATATCCGCGTGATTGCGGCCGGTAACGGCTGCACGGACGATCTGCAGCTGGAACATCTGCCTGCTAACACGGACATCCGTGTCGGCGACGTGCTGGTGACGTCCGGTCTCGGTGGACGCTTCCCTGAAGGTTATCCGGTTGCGGTGGTCTCTTCGGTTAAGCTGGATACGCAGCGTGCATACACCGTGATTCAGGCCCGTCCAACCGCCGGTTTACAGCGTCTGCGCTATCTGCTGCTGCTCTGGGGTGCCGATCGTAACGGTGCTAACCCGATGACGCCTGAAGAGGTGCATCGCGTGGCGAACGAACGCCTGATGCAGATGATGCCGCAGGTTCTTCCGCCAGCGGACTCTATGGGGCCGCCTGCGCCCGTGCCTGCGCCGGCAACCGGGTTAACGCAGCCGCAGCCTGATGCGCCGCCACCGCCTAAACTCTCTTCGGGAGGGCAGTAGTGGCAAGCTATCGTAGCCAGGGACGCTGGGTCATCTGGCTCTCGTTCCTCATTGCACTGTTGCTGCAGATTATGCCCTGGCCGGATAACATTCTCGTTTTCCGGCCAAACTGGGTCTTGCTCATTTTACTTTACTGGATCCTTGCCCTGCCGCATCGCGTAAATGTCGGCACGGGTTTTGTGATGGGTGCCATACTGGATCTCATTAGTGGCTCTACGCTGGGCGTGCGCGCCCTGTCCATGAGCATTATTGCGTACCTCGTCGCACTGAAATTCCAGCTCTTCCGTAACCTCGCGCTCTGGCAACAGGCCCTGGTCGTGATGCTGTTGTCGCTTGCTGCGGATATCGTTGTTTTCTGGGCAGAGTTTTTAGTGATCAACGTCTCTTTCCGACCGGAAGTGTTCTGGAGTAGTGTAGTAAACGGTGTGCTCTGGCCGTGGCTATTCCTGCTGATGCGTAAGGTTCGCCAGCAGTTTGCTGTGCAATAAAAGGTTTCTATGACGTCTCTGTATCTTGCTTCCGGCTCTCCGCGCCGTCAGGAACTCCTGACGCAGTTAGGGGTCTCTTTTGAACGCATCGTGACCGGCATTGAAGAAAAACGTGCTGAGGGCGAAAGTGCTCAGCAGTACGTGTCTCGCCTGGCACGCGAGAAAGCGCAGGCGGGCGTGGCCTGTGTGCCGCGCGATCTGCCCGTGCTGGGAGCAGATACCATCGTTATCCTTAACGGTGAAGTCCTCGAGAAACCGCATGACGCCGGCCATGCGGCGCGCATGCTGCGCAAGATGTCCGGGCAAACGCACCAGGTGATGACGGCCGTCGCGCTGGCGGACAGCCAGCACGTGCTGGATTGCCTGGTGGTTACGGATGTCACGTTCAGAGTGATTACCGACGACGAGATCGCCGCTTATATTGCCAGCGGTGAACCGATGGATAAAGCAGGTGCATACGGTATTCAAGGGTTGGGTGGCTGTTTTGTCAGGAAGATTAATGGCAGCTATCACGCCGTAGTCGGCTTACCGCTGGTGGAAACGTATGAGTTGCTGAGCAATTTTAACTCACTGCGTGAGGGAAGGGATAATTATGACGGCTGAATTGTTGGTAAACGTAACGCCATCGGAAACCCGTGTGGCCTATATTGACGGTGGCATTCTTCAGGAAATTCATATTGAGCGTGAAGCGCGGCGCGGAATAGTAGGCAATATCTACAAAGGTCGTGTCAGTCGTGTACTGCCGGGTATGCAGGCGGCTTTTGTAGATATTGGACTGGATAAGGCGGCATTTTTACATGCCTCCGACATCATGCCGCACACCGAGTGCGTCGCGGGCGAAGAGCAAAAGCAGTTTGCCGTGCGCGACATTTCCGAGCTGGTGCGTCAGGGCCAGGACTTAATGGTGCAGGTGGTGAAAGATCCCCTTGGCACCAAAGGTGCCCGTCTGACCACCGACATTACCTTACCTTCCCGCTATCTGGTCTTTATGCCCGGCGCGTCGCACGTGGGTGTTTCGCAGCGTATTGAGAGCGAAAGCGAGCGCGAGCGGCTGAAGAAAGTGGTCAGCGCCTACTGCGATGAACAGGGCGGGTTTATTATCCGTACCGCTGCAGAAGGGATCAGCGAAGAAGACCTGGCGTCGGATGCGGCTTACCTGAAGCGCGTCTGGACCAAAGTGATGGAGCGTAAAAAACGCAACCAGACTCGCTACCAGCTATACGGTGAGCTGGCGCTTGCGCAGCGCGTGCTGCGTGATTTTGCCGACGCGCAGCTCGACCGCATCCGCGTGGATTCTCGCCTGACGTATGAAGCGCTGCTGGAGTTTACCGCTGAATACATCCCGGAAATGCCGGGCCTGCTGGAGCATTACACCGGGCGTCAGCCGATCTTCGATCTCTATGATGTCGAAAACGAGATCCAGCGAGCCCTGGAGCGTAAGGTTGAACTGAAGTCCGGCGGCTATCTGATCATCGATCAGACCGAAGCGATGACCACCGTCGATATCAACACCGGCGCGTTTGTCGGTCATCGCAATCTGGACGACACCATCTTCAACACCAACATCGAAGCCACGCAGGCGATTGCGCGTCAGCTTCGTCTGCGCAACCTCGGCGGCATTATCATCATCGACTTTATCGATATGAGTAATGAAGACCATCGTCGTCGTGTGCTGCACTCGCTGGAGCAGGCGCTGAGTAAAGATCGCGTGAAGACCAGCATCAATGGCTTCTCGCAGCTCGGCCTGGTGGAAATGACCCGGAAACGGACCCGCGAAAGCGTGGAACATGTCCTGTGTAATGAGTGTCCAACCTGCCATGGACGCGGAACGGTAAAGACGGTGGAGACGGTCTGCTACGAGATCATGCGTGAAATTGTCCGTGTCCATCATGCCTACGACTCCGATCGTTTTCTGGTCTATGCTTCCCCTGCGGTGGCTGAAGCCCTGAAAGGCGAAGAGTCGCACGCGCTGGCGGAAGTGGAAATCTTTGTCGGCAAACAGGTAAAAGTACAAATTGAACCGCTCTATAACCAGGAGCAGTTTGACGTCGTAATGATGTAAAACGCAGTACGCTGCGTGACGAAAGCTGACAAGGAGAGATGCGTGAGGCGATTGCCGGGGATTTTAGTGCTTACAGGGGCAACGCTGGTCGTGATTGTCGCGTTGCTCGTGAGCGGGCTACGCCTCGTTTTACCGCATCTGGACAGCTGGCGTCCGCAGCTGCTGGCGAAAATCGAATCCACCACCGGCGTGCCGGTCGACGTAAGCCAGGTTAGCGCCAGCTGGCAGAATTTTGGCCCGACGCTGGATGTCCGTGACATCAACGCCAGCCTGAAAGATGGCGGTCATCTCAAAATCAAACGCGTAACCCTGGCGCTGGACGTCTGGCAAAGCCTGCTACATCTGCGCTGGCAGTTTCGCGATCTCACCTTTTATCAACTCCAGTTTCTGACCAATACGCCGCTGACGGGCGGTGATAACAATCAGGGCCTGGAAGCCAACCGCTTCAGCGATCTCTTCCTCCGCCAGTTCGATCATTTCGATCTGCGCGACAGCGAAGTGAGCTTTATTACCCTTTCTGGCCAGCGCGCCGAACTGGCGATCCCGCAGCTGACCTGGCTTAACGGCAAGGATCGACACCGCGCCGAAGGGCAGGTCAATCTTTCCAGCCTGAACGGCCAGCACGGCGTCATGCAGGTGCGTATGGACTTGCGTGACGATGACGGCCTGTTAAACAACGGCAAAGTCTGGCTGCAGGCCGACGATGTGGATGTAAAGCCCTGGCTCGGTGACTGGCTGCAGCAAAACATGCAGCTGGAAACCGCCCGTTTCAGCCTTGAGGGCTGGATGACCCTGACGAAAGGGAAATTTGCCAGCGGCGATATCTGGCTGAAGCAAGGGGGCGCGAGCTGGAAGGGTGAAAGACAGCAGCATCAGCTTTCCGTCGATAACCTCACCGCGCACGTGACGCAGGAAAAAGAGGGCTGGCAGTTCGCCATCCCGGATACGCGCATCACGATGGACGGCAAGCCGTGGCCGCGCGGTGCGTTGACGCTGGCCTGGATGCCGGAGCAGGACGTGGGCGGCGCGGCGAGTAAACGCAGCGATGAGCTGCGCATCCGCGCCAGTAACCTGGATCTGGCGGCCATTGAAGGCCTGCGCTCCATGGCGGCAAAGCTCTCTCCGGACCTGGGCGAGATCTGGCTGGCAACGCAGCCGAGCGGAAAAATTGATTCTCTGGCGCTGGATATCCCGCTTCAGGCGACGGAAAAAACCCGTTTCCAGGCAACATGGAAAGATCTTGCCTGGAAGCAGTGGAAGATGCTGCCGGGCGCGGAGCATTTCAGCGGCAAGCTGGAAGGAAGCGTGGAGAACGGCAGGCTGACGGCCGATATGCACAACGCAAAAATGCCTTACGAGACGGTCTTCCGCGCGCCGCTGGAAATTGAACAGGGCAGCGCGGTGCTTAACTGGCTCCGTAACGATAAGGGCTTCCAGCTTGATGGTCGCCATATCGACGTCAAAGCCAAAGCGGTACACGCGCGGGGTGACTTCCGCTATTTACAGCCGCAGGGTGACGAACCGTGGCTGGGCATTCTGGCCGGGATCAGTACCGATGACGGTTCTCAGGCCTGGCGCTATTTCCCGGAAAATCTGATGGGTAAAGCGCTGGTCGACTATCTGAGCGGCGCAATTCAGGGCGGTCAGGCGGAAAACGCCACGCTGGTCTACGGCGGTAACCCGCATCTTTTCCCGTACAAACATAATGAGGGGCAGTTCCAGGTGCTGGTGCCGCTGCACGACGCCACCTTCGCGTTCCAGCCGGGCTGGCCCGCGCTGAAAAACCTGGATATCGAGCTTAACTTCCTCAACGACGGATTATGGATGAAGGCGGACAGCGTTGCGCTGGGAGGCGTAACGGCCAGCAACCTGACGGCCAACATCCCGGACTACTCAAAAGAGAAGCTGCTGATTGATGCCGACATCAACGGCCCGGGGAAAGCGGTGGGGCCGTACTTTGAGGAGACGCCACTCAAAGAGTCGCTGGCGGCGACCCTTCAGCAGCTCCAGCTCGATGGCGATGTGAATGCTCGCTTACATCTTGATATCCCGCTGGACGGTGAAATGACCACCGCCAAAGGTGACGTCCGTCTGAAGAACAACAGCCTGTACATTAAACCGCTTGATAGCACCTTGAAAGACCTCAGCGGACAGTTCAGCTTTGTGAACGGTAATTTGAAAAGCGAGCCGCTGACCGCCAGCTGGTTTAATCAGCCGGTGAATATCGACTTCTCAACAGCCGAGGGGCAAAAGGCTTATCAGGTGGCCGTTAATCTGGACGGCAACTGGCAGCCGTCGCGTATGGACGTCCTGCCGAAGCCGATTGAGGCGTCAGTAGCGGGCGCGGTCGCCTGGCAGGGCAAAGTGGCAATCGACCTGCCTTATCACGCGGGTGCACACTATAAGGTCGACATTACGGGTGACCTGAAGAATCTTCAAAGCCAGCTGCCTGCGCCGCTGGATAAACAGGCCGGACAGCCGCTGCCGGTGAAGCTTAACGTGGATGGCAATCTGGACAGCTTCGCGCTGACCGGAAGCGCGGGCGGAACAAACCACTTTAACAGCCGCTGGCTGCTTAACCGCAAGCTTACCCTCGACAAAGCTATCTGGACGACGGACAGCAAAACCACGCCGCCGTTGCCGGAGCATGCGGGCATTGAGCTGAATCTCCCGCCGATGGACGGCGCGGAGTGGCTGGCGCTGTTCCAGAAAGGCGTTGGGCAAAACGTTGATGAGGCCGCCCAGTTCCCCCAGACCATTACCGTACGTACGCCGTCGCTGATGCTGGGCGGACAGCAGTGGAACAATCTGAGCATTGTCTCCCAGCCAACCGCTAACGGCTCAAAAGTGGAGGCGCAGGGCCGGGAAATCAACGGTACGCTAACCATGCGCAATAACGCGCCGTGGCAGGCAGCGATCCGCTATCTCTACTACAACCCGGCTGCCGCGAGTAAAGATAAACCGGCGAATACATCGCCGCTGAGTAATACTACCCGCGTCGATTTTAGCGGCTGGCCCGATCTGCAGCTGCGCTGCGCGGAGTGCTGGCTGTGGGGGCAAAAATATGGCCGTATCGACGGTGATTTTGCCATCCAGGGGAATACGCTCAAGCTCTCCGGCGGATTGATCGACACCGGCTTTGGCCGCATGACGGCGGGTGGAGAGTGGGTGAATAACCCGGGCGAGCAGCGCACGTCCCTGAAGGGCGACATTAAAGGCAACAAGCTGGATGCGGCAGCCAACTTCTTTGGCATCAGCACGCCGCTGCGCGGCTCCTCGTTTAACGTTAATTACGATCTTCACTGGCGTGCCGCGCCGTGGACACCGGACGAAGCGTCACTGAACGGTATTCTGAAAACACACTTTGGCAAAGGTGAAATCGCCGACGTGAGCACGGGGCGTGCCGGGCAGATCCTGCGCCTGCTGAGTTTTGATGCGCTGCTTCGCAAGCTGCGCTTCGATTTCAGCGACACCTTCAGCGAAGGTTTCTATTACGATTCCATCCGCAGTACGGCGTGGATCAAGGACGGCGTTCTGCACACGGACGACACGCTGGTGGATGGGCTGGAAGCGGACATCGCCATGAAAGGCTCGGTCAACCTCGTGCGTCGCGAGCTGGATATGGAAGCCGTGGTGGCGCCGGAAATTTCCGCCAGCGTGGGCGTGGCGGCGGCCTTTGTGGTTAACCCGATTGTCGGTGCGGCGGTGTTTGCCGCCAGTAAAGTGCTGGGGCCGCTGTGGAGCAAGGTCTCCATTCTGCGCTACCGCATTACCGGTCCGGTGGATAAACCGCAGATTAACGAGGTGCTGCGCCAGCCGCGCAAAGATGCACAGCAATGATTTGACGTGGGCTGGTAATTGCCTCACTCTCAATAAATACGATCTTTATACCGCCACGGGCGGCAACGAACGAGTAGCAATACGATGAGTCTGAACCTGGTAAGTGAACATTTGCTCGCAGCGAACGGCCTGAGCCATCAGGACCTGTTCTCCATTCTTGGTCAACTGACCGAACGCCGTCTCGACTACGGCGATCTCTATTTCCAGTCGAGCTATCACGAATCCTGGGTTTTAGAAGACAGCATCATCAAAGATGGCTCATATAACATTGACCAGGGCGTCGGCGTGCGCGCCATCAGCGGTGAAAAAACCGGTTTTGCCTATGCCGACCAGATTAGCCTGGCCGCGCTTGAGCAGAGCGCGCAGGCCGCGCGTACCATTGTGCGCGATGCCGGCGACGGTCGCGTGAAAACCCTGGGTGAAGTGCAGCACTCCGCGCTTTATACCAGCATCGACCCGCTGCAGAGCATGAGCCGCGAAGAGAAGCTGGACATCCTGCGCCGCGTGGACAAAGTGGCGCGCGCTGCCGACAAACGTGTTCAGGAAGTTTCCGCCAGCCTGAGCGGTGTGTATGAACTGATTCTGGTGGCGGCAACGGACGGTACGCTGGCGGCCGATGTGCGTCCGCTGGTGCGTCTCTCCATCAGCGTGCAGGTCGATGACAACGGCAAACGCGAGCGCGGCTCAAGCGGCGGCGGCGGTCGTTTCGGCTATGACTGGTTCCTGGGTGATGTTGACGGCGAAGCGCGCGCTGACGCGTGGGCTAAAGAAGCCGTGCGCATGGCGCTGGTGAATCTTAATGCTGTTGCGGCGCCGGCCGGGACATTCCCGGTGGTGCTGGGCGCAGGCTGGCCGGGCGTGCTGCTGCACGAAGCGGTGGGCCACGGTCTGGAAGGCGATTTTAACCGTCGCGGGACGTCCGTGTTCAGCGGCCAGATCGGACAGCTCGTCTCCTCTGAGCTTTGCACCGTAGTGGATGATGGCACCATGCTTGACCGCCGCGGCTCGATTTCTATCGACGATGAAGGTACGCCAGGCCAGTACAACGTGCTGATCGAAAACGGCGTGCTGAAAGGCTACATGCAGGACAAACTCAACGCGCGCCTGATGGGCGTAGCGCCAACGGGTAACGGCCGCCGTGAATCTTACGCGCACCTGCCGATGCCGCGCATGACCAACACCTATATGCTGCCGGGCAAATCCACGCCGCAGGAGATTATCGAATCCGTGGATTACGGTATCTTTGCGCCAAACTTTGGCGGCGGCCAGGTGGATATCACCTCCGGTAAGTTTGTCTTCTCGACTTCAGAAGCGTACCTGATTGAGAAGGGCAAAGTGACCAAAGCGGTGAAGGGCGCAACCCTGATTGGCTCCGGCATTGAAGCGATGCAGCAGATTTCCATGGTCGGTAACGATCTGAAGCTGGATAACGGCGTGGGTGTTTGCGGTAAAGAAGGCCAGAGCTTGCCGGTTGGCGTGGGTCAGCCAACGCTGAAAGTGGATAATCTGACGGTGGGTGGCACGGCCTGACCTGAGCAAACATAAAAAATGGCGCTACAGATGTAGCGCCTTTTTTTTAACGTACGTTACCCAGCGGTATCTCCGGATCCGGCTCGTGAGTAATGCGGTTACGCAAGTCACGTCGAATGATTTCGATCGACCAGAACCAGACCAGATGACCCACGATCTCTGACACGTGTTCATACCAGGGCAGATCAAACAGCGGTGGCGTCAGCCCCATCAGCGGGAAGGAGAGCATGTGTACAAAAAGCTGTGCCAATGCACCCGCCAGCAAACCCTGCCAGAGTTTAATTTTCGGGAAGACTTCTGCAACGACACAATACCCAACCGCGAAGACGATTGAGAAAATAATATGCGTTACGCCGACCCAGTTAAATATATGTCCGGCAAAGGTATAAACTGCTGCGTTAGGATCAACTACGCCCAGCCAGTCGCGTAAAAAAACATAGGGTGGATTTAAAAAATTGCGGGAGCAATCAATTTGGCCTGCGGCTCTTATTAATTGCTCAGGGCCGCATGCGCCGGTAAATAAATCGGTGGGACTGCGTGGCGGGAGTGGTACCTCGGCTCCCCATTTGACAAACGCGGAGACAATTCCTGCAATTAAGCCAATGAACGCGGCGAGTCCGTAGCGCCTGCGTGACGGCGGTGTTTGTTCAAATAGATTCATTTCGTTTCCTTGTTTAACGTCATCCTGCGAAATACATTTTATTATTCAAATCAGCAACAAAATAATAACAGTCTGAATGTCAGACTGTTTATAAGGTAAAGGGCAGGCGGCGGCAGTGTCAATTCGCTATTCCTGATAGAAGCTAAAGAATATTCCTGGATGAAGGCCGGCTTCATCCTGAAATATTAATGGCGCGGATATTTCAGAAATTAATTATTTATTCCTTTCTTCTTCCGCGCATTCCCTGAAACAGCTCTGCTACGTCGA
The DNA here is from genome assembly GCF_047530715.1 of Enterobacter sp. 04-C-12-SI-ECC. Taxonomy (NCBI): domain Bacteria; kingdom Pseudomonadati; phylum Pseudomonadota; class Gammaproteobacteria; order Enterobacterales; family Enterobacteriaceae; genus Enterobacter; species Enterobacter sp. 04-C-12-SI-ECC. The sequence goes on along the minus strand of NZ_JBLKDI010000004.1, from coordinate 226,388 downwards.
CAAAATAGTCCGTCAGATAGTTAATACAAACCTGCACCTTCAGCGGCAGCTTGTCCTTCTCGGTATACAGGGCGTAGACCGGGCGTGGATCGGACTGATAGCGCGGGAAGAGGATCTCCAGCACGCCGCTGTTGATCTCATTGATCACCCACATCAGCGGCACGTAGGCGATCCCGGCGCCGGCCACCAGCCAGCGCGAAATGGTCATCGGATCGTTGGTGACGAACCGGCCTTCCGGCAGCAGCCTGGTGGAGATCCCTTCCGGAGCAATCAGCTCAAATTCATTATCGGGGCGGACGCTGTACTCCAGCCAGGAGTGGTTAGCGAGATCGGCAGGTTTCTCCGGCACACCGTACTGCGCCAGATAGCTCTTCGAGGCACAGACCACCATCGGCATGCTTCCGAGGCGACGCGAGAACAGGCTGGAGTCCTGCAACGCGCCAACGCGGATCACCACGTCTAAACCATCGGCGATCAGGTCTGGGGCAGGGATGCCCGTCACCAGATTGACGGTAAGCCCAGGGTACTCTTTCAGCATGTCCGCCGTCATGGCAGCGAGAACATTTTGTGCCATAGTTGAAGAACACCCTATACGCAGCGTGCCGATGGGCGTGTTGTTAAAGGCATAGAGTTGCTCGTGAACATCCTGCACTTCATGCAGCATGCGGCGACAGCCCTGATAGTAAATTTTACCGGCTTCCGTCAACCCGATGCTGCGTGTGCTGCGGTTGAGCAGCTTAACCTGAAGCTCATCTTCCAGTTTGGACACCGTCTGGCTGATGGATGAGACGCTCATCTGAAGCTGGCGCGCAGCGGCGGTAAATGAGCCGAGTTCAACCACTTTGGCGAAGACGGACATGCGTTTTAAACGTTCCATTGTTCACTCTGGCTTAAAAGTGATTTAGATCACATATGATAGATAACAGCATAACAGTTACGTTAATATATTATTAATTACATAACGGCTGCGCCATTCTCGCCCTGCGTTTCTAGCTCTCCTGCGATGGCGTGCGCTAAAAAATTCTGAAGCCTGCACTCTCTCTTATCAAGGTCAACATGAGTCTGTTTCCCGTTATCGTGGTGTTCGGTCTGTCGTTCCCACCGATATTTTTCGAGCTTCTTTTATCACTGGCGATCTTCTGGCTGGTGCGCAAGGTGCTGGTCCCGACTGGGATCTACGATTTCGTCTGGCACCCTGCATTGTTCAATACCGCGCTGTATTGCTGCCTGTTTTACCTGATATCGCGCATGTTTGTCTGAGGTTGATGTGAAAACGCTAACAAGAAAAATCTCCCGCACCGCCATTACCATGGCGCTGGTTATCCTCGCGTTCATCGCTATTTTTCGCGCCTGGGTTTATTACACCGAATCACCGTGGACGCGTGACGCGCGCTTTAGCGCCGATGTGGTGGCAATTGCCCCCGACGTGGCCGGCCTTATCACGGCGGTTAACGTTCACGATAACCAGCTGGTGAAGAAAGATCAGGTCCTGTTCACCATCGACCAGCCTCGTTACCAGAAGGCGCTGGAGGAAGCAGAAGCAGACGTGGCCTATTACCAGGCGCTGGCCGCAGAGAAACGCCGTGAGGCAGGCCGTCGTAACCAGCTTGGCGTTCAGGCCATGTCCCGCGAAGAGATTGACCAGTCCAACAACGTGCTGCAAACCGTGCTGCACCAGTTAGCGAAAGCGCAGGCAACGCGCGATCTGGCGAAGCTCGACCTGGAGCGTACCGTGATCCGCGCGCCGGCCGATGGCTGGGTGACCAACCTGAACGTCTATGCTGGGGAGTTTATCACCCGTGGCTCAACCGCCGTGGCGCTGGTTAAACAGAACTCCTTCTACGTGCTCGCCTATATGGAAGAGACCAAGCTGGAGGGCGTTCGTCCGGGATATCGCGCAGAAGTCACGCCGCTTGGCAGCAACCGCGTCTTTAAAGGTACCGTCGACAGCGTCGCCGCAGGGGTAACCAACTCCAGCAGCTCTAACGATGCCAAAGGGATGGCGACGGTGGATTCTAACCTGGAGTGGGTGCGTCTGGCGCAGCGCGTGCCGGTACGTATTCATCTGGATGAGCAGCAGGGCAATCTGTGGCCAGCGGGTACCACGGCGACGGTGGTGATCACCGGAGAAAAAGATCGGGATGCCAGCCAGGACTCCCTCTTCCGTAAAATTGCCCATCGCCTGCGCGAGTTTGGTTAATCGCCATGGGTATCTTTTCCATCGCCAGTCAGCACATTCGCTTCGCCGTGAAGCTGGCGTGCGCCATCGTGCTGGCGCTGTTCGTTGGCTTCCACTTCCAGCTTGAAACCCCTCGCTGGGCGGTGCTGACCGCCGCGATTGTCGCGGCGGGCCCTGCCTTCGCCGCGGGTGGAGAACCCTACTCTGGTGCGATCCGCTATCGCGGGATGCTGCGTATCATCGGGACGTTTATCGGCTGTTTCGCGGCGCTGACCATTATTATTCTGATGATCCGCACGCCGCTGCTGATGCTAATGGTATGCTGCATCTGGGCGGGCTTCTGCACCTGGGTCTCGTCTCTGGTAAAAGTCGAGAATTCCTACGCCTGGGGGCTGGCGGGCTATACCGCGCTGATCATTGTCATCACCATCCAAAGCGAACCGCTGCTCGCGCCGCAGTTTGCCGTGGAGCGCTGCAGCGAGATTGTGATTGGTATTGTCTGCGCGATCGTGGCTGACCTGCTTTTCTCCCCGCGCTCGATCAAGCAAGAGGTGGATCGCGAGCTGGACGCGCTGATCGTTGCCCAGTACCAGCTGATGCAGCTGTGCATTAAACACGGCGACAGTGAAGAGGTGGATAAAGCCTGGAGCGGGCTGGTTCGTCGTACGCAGGCGCTGGAAGGGATGCGCAGCAACCTCAATATGGAGTCGTCTCGCTGGGCGCGGGCGAATCGTCGCCTTAAAGCCCTGAATACCGTCTCCTTAACGCTGATTACCCAGGCCTGCGAAACCTATCTCATCCAGAACACCCGCCCGGAAGTGGTCACCGATACGTTCCGCGAACTGTTTGCCGAGCCGGTAGAGACCGTACAGGACGTGCATAAGCAGCTTAAGCGCATGCGCCGGGTGATTGCCTGGACCGGGGAGCGCGAGACGCCGGTGACAATCTACACCTGGGTTGGGGCCGCAACGCGCTATCTGCTGCTTAAGCGCGGCGTGATCGGTAACACCAAAATCAGTGCGGCGGAAGAAGAGGTGCTCCAGGGCGAAGTGGTGATCAAGGCGGAGTCTGCCGAGCGCCATCACGCGATGGTCAACTTCTGGCGTACCACGCTTGCCTGTATGCTCGGCACGCTGTTCTGGCTGTGGACGGGCTGGACGTCCGGCAGCGGCGCGATGGTGATGATTGCCGTCGTGACCGCACTGGCGATGCGTCTGCCTAACCCGCGCATGGTCGCCATTGATTTCCTCTACGGCACCATCGCCGCGCTGCCGATAGGCGCGCTCTATTTCCTGGTCATCATCCCGTCGACGCAGCAGAGCATGCTGCTGCTCTGTATTAGCCTGGCGGTGATGGCGTTCTTTATCGGCATTGAAGTGCAAAAGCGCCGCCTGGGATCGCTGGGGGCGCTGGCGAGTACGATTAACATCATCGTGCTGGATAACCCGATGACCTTCCACTTCAGCCAGTTCCTCGACAGCGCGCTGGGTCAGCTGGTGGGCTGCTTCCTGGCGATGATGGTGATTCTGCTGGTCCGGGATAACTCGCAGGCGCGGACGGGGCGCGTATTGCTGAACCAGTTTGTATCGGCTGCCGTGTCGTCGATGACTACCAATACCGCGCGTCGTAAAGAGAACCACCTGCCCGCGCTCTACCAGCAGCTGTTTTTACTGCTGAACAAGTTCCCGGGCGACATAGCGAAGTTCCGCCTGGCGTTAACCATGATCATCGCGCACCAGCGTCTGCGCAACGCGCCGGTGCCGATCAACGACGATCTCTCGGCCTTCCACCGTCAGCTGCGTCGTACCGCCGACCATGTGCTTTCCGCCAGCAGTGACGACAAACGCCGTCGTTACTTTACCCAACTGCTTGAAGAACTGGATATTTATCAGGAAAAGCTCAAGCACTGGCAAGCGCCGCAACAGGTGACCGAGCCGGTAGGGCGGCTGGTGTTTATGCTGCATCGCTACCAGAATGCCCTCACGGATAACTGACTGAAGTAAAAAAACCGACGCCAAAAGCGCCGGTTTTTTTGTGGCTATACTTATTCCAGCACGTACTTACATTCAGGAAGGGAGGACACATGACGACTCAGGCGCTTCAGGACAACACCCTTTTTCAGACCGGCTATCTGGTCGACGGCATCTGGAAAACGCTGGACACAACGTTTGATGTGCTAAACCCCGCGACCGGTGAGGTCATCGCTAAAGTTGCGAAAGCGGGTAAAGCGCAAACCGAAGAAGCGATCGCAGCGGCCACCAAAGCCTTCCCGGCATGGCGTGCCAAAACCGCGAAAGAGCGTTCGGCGATTCTGTACCGCTGGTACGAACTGATTATTGAAAATAAAAGCTGGCTCGGGCGGTTAATGACCACCGAGCAGGGCAAGCCCCTGAAAGAGGCGGAAGGGGAAGTGGAGTATGCCGCCAGCTTTATCCAGTGGTTTGCCGAAGAGGCCAAGCGCGCGAACGGTGAAATTATTCCGCCAATCAAGCCCGGCTCGCGCATTCTGGCGACCCGTGAGCCCATCGGCGTCGTCGCGGCCATCACGCCGTGGAACTTCCCGATGGCGATGCTCACCCGCAAGCTAGGCCCGGCGCTGGCAGCCGGGTGTACCGGTGTCATCAAACCGGCCAATAACACGCCGCTCAGCGCCTTTGCACTGCTGACGCTGGCAAAACAGGCGGGCGTGCCCGACGGTGTGCTCAACGCGGTGGCCGGAAATACCCATGAAATCAGCGATGCGATCATGGCCAGCCACGACGTGCGTAAAATCTCCTTTACCGGTTCGACCTCCGTCGGCAAAACGCTGGTGCGTAACGCCGCAGAAACCATGAAAAAAGTCTCGATGGAGCTGGGGGGAAATGCTCCGTATATCGTCTTTGAGGATGCCGACATCGAGGCTGCGGTAAAAGGCGCGATTGCCAATAAATTCCGCAATGCCGGGCAGGTCTGCGTCAGCGTGAACCGCTTCTACATCCAGGAAACCGTCTACGACAAGTTTGTGAATAAGCTCGCAGATGCGGTTAATGCCCTTAAGGTGGGGAATGGCCTTGAGGACGGCGTCGTCGTCGGGCCGCTGATTGAATCCGCCGCGGTCGACAAGGTCCGTGAGCATGTTGAAGATGCTGTCGCACGAGGGGCGACCGTGCTGGCGGGCGGCAAACCCCATCCGCTGGGCGGTAATTTCTGGATGCCAACCGTGCTGGGCGACTGTCACGAAGGCATGAAGCTGGCAGAAGAAGAGACGTTTGGTCCGGTTGCGGCGTGTTTCCGCTTCACCTCGGAAGATGAAGTCATCCAGCGTGCGAATAACACGCCTTACGGGCTGGCAGCTTACTTCTACACCCAGAACCTTTCTCGGGTTTTCCGCGTTTCACAGGCCATCGAGAGCGGGATGATTGGCATTAACGAGTGCGCCGTTTCCACCGAGCTGGGGCCTTTTGGCGGCGTAAAAGAGTCCGGTCTTGGACGTGAGGGATCCGTGCTGGGGCTGGAAGAGTATCTGGAAGTTAAAACCCTGCATATCGGGGGATTATAATAGACTGGGCGGCATCTGCCGCCCGCCTGGACTGGGTGGCTGGCAATGAAAACCTATACTTTTGATTTTGACGAAATCGACAGTCAGGAAGACTTTTATCGGGAATTTATCCGGGCGTTTGATCTTGAACGGGAAAGCGTGACCAATCTGGATACGCTGTGGGACGTGGTCACCGGCAGCATGCTGCCGCTACCGCTGGAGATTGAGTTTATCCATCTGCCCGATAAGCTGCGCAGACGTTTCGGCGCGCTGATATTACTCTTCGATGAAGCGGAGGAAGAGCTTGAAGGACAGCTTCGCTTTAACGCGCGGCATTAAATGAAAAAAGCCCCTGACCACGAGGCCAGGGGCAAGTCGTATGATGAGATACGACGAGGGTTTATTTATAAAGTTCAGCCGTGGCGTGCCAGTGGTCACCCTGATTCAGTTCGGTGACGCGATAGCTGCTGGCGCCTGCTTTTTCAGCTTTGGCGGCAAGCTCCTGACGAATGTCCATCGGGGAGCCGGTGACTGACGTCACGGAGACGCTGCCCATTGGCTGCAGATTTTGTGCCTGATCGGCATTCACTTGCTGTACGGCTGCGCTTGCGCCGAAAGAGAGAGCGGATGCCAGACCCAGGGTTGCGATGATCAATTTGGTTTTCATAGTCTTTACTCCTGAACAGGTTTTTTGCTCAACGGCGAGAAGGGTTGAACTGCTATTTTTATGCCTGGTGCCGTTGAGTGGAGAGTTATGTCTTCAGTGATTACTTAAACTTATTTGTACAGCTCGGCGGTGGCGTGCCAGTGGTCACCGGAACGCGCTTCGATAATGCGATAGGATGACGCACCTTTTTCTTCCGCTTTTTTGTTCAGCATCTCATGCATGTCCATTGGAGACGTGCCAATAGCGCCGACAGAAACCGTACCGATTGCCTCACGGGATTGCGCCTGGTCAGCATTAATAGCGTCAGCCGCGAAAGCACCGAAGGACAGGACAGACAGGACGCTCAGCGCCGCTACAGTAGTTTTGATTTTCATGATTCTTACCTCGTCGAATTTTTTAGTGGGGTCTTGTTTCGTGACCCTCATCACAAAATCAAGTATACACTAATAACGTAAAAAATTAATACCAGACTAATGGTTTCCCTTGTTATTACGTGTTAAACACGCTTTTTTTTATAACCTAATTGCATAATGCTGGGTGTTTTATGAGCAATTTGTGTTGGCATTTATAAGAAAATCATAGGGATAATGCTTTTTGATTTTTTGTGCGATTTGCGGGATTGCTATTCACTGGATGAATGTTAATGAGTGGTAAAAAGCACTAATTGTCAAAGCAAGGGCAGTGAAATAAAGGGGGAAATGATGCGAGAGCAGAATGATCCCCGCAGCGGCGCTACGGGGGAGGGCGCATTACAGTTCCTGTTCGAACAGAACCAGAATCGCTTCGTGGAGATCCTTCACGGAGAAACCGCTAGCCGGGGTGGTAAAGATGGTGTCATCACCGGCAATGGTGCCGAGAATACCCTCTGTTTTACCTAACGAGTCCAGCATGCGGGCAATCAGCTGCGCGGCACCCGGGCTTGTGTGGATGACCACAACGGCGTCGTTATAGTCGATATCCAGAACCAAATTCTTGAGCGGGCTGGAGGTGGTCGGCACGCCAAGTTCAGCCGGCAGGCAATAGACCATCTCCATCTTGGCGTTGCGGGTACGCACCGCGCCAAACTTGGTTAACATGCGGGAGACTTTCGACTGGTTGATGTTATCGAAGCCTTGTTCCTGCAGCGCCTGAACAATTTCTCCCTGAGAACTGAATTTCTCTTCTTTAAGTAGCGCCTTAAACGCTTTTACCAATTCTTCTTGCTTAGACGAGCTTCGCATAAGTCACCCGGAATATGACGAAAGAAACAACATTATTATGCATGTGGATGAATTTTTATGCAAATTATCTGCTCAACGGCAGGCTGAAATAATGTTATGAAAGGGAGTGATTTTATCAGATTTCGTTATCAGAAAACATGCCTGGGTCACGCCGCGCAAATAAGCTTAAAAGTAAATTAAATGTTATCAAAATGATGTTGTTTTGGTGGCGTGGCAGGGTGTATTGTAACCACCTCTTAATTCGTTGCCATCTGTCGTCAGATAGCTTTCTGGTGAGAGATAAAGTCGTGTGACCTCAAATTCTTTAGCTTCGAAAATTGTAATTAAAGACATGCTGATTTAAGGTCGCGGCAACGGATTTACAGATACTTAAGTTAACCATAATAAGGAGTTTAGGATGAAAGTCGCAGTCCTCGGCGCTGCTGGTGGTATCGGCCAGGCGCTTGCCCTACTACTGAAAACCCAACTGCCTTCAGGCTCAGAACTCTCCCTGTACGATATTGCTCCGGTAACCCCAGGCGTGGCGGTTGACCTGAGCCACATCCCGACCGCTGTAAAAATCAAAGGCTTCTCCGGTGAAGATGCGCGTCCTGCGCTGCAGGGTGCTGACGTGGTCTTGATTTCTGCAGGCGTGGCGCGTAAGCCAGGCATGGATCGTTCAGACCTGTTCAACGTCAACGCGGGCATCGTGAAAAACCTGGTGCAGCAGATCGCTGAAGTGTGCCCGAAAGCATGCATCGGTATCATCACTAACCCGGTGAACACCACCGTTGCTATCGCAGCCGAAGTGCTGAAGAAAGCGGGTGTGTACGACAAAAACAAACTGTTCGGCGTGACCACGCTGGATATCATCCGCTCCAACACCTTCGTTGCTGAGCTGAAAGGCAAACAGCCAACAGAAGTGGAAGTGCCGGTTATCGGCGGCCACTCTGGCGTGACAATTCTGCCTCTGCTGTCGCAGATCCCGGGCGTGAGCTTCACCGAGCAGGAAGTGGCTGATCTGACCAAACGAATCCAGAACGCGGGCACCGAAGTGGTGGAAGCGAAGGCGGGTGGCGGTTCTGCAACCCTGTCTATGGGCCAGGCGGCTGCACGTTTCGGTCTGTCACTGGTTCGCGCCCTGCAGGGCGAGAAAGGCGTTGTTGAATGTGCTTACGTTGAAGGCGACGGCGAACATGCCCGCTTCTTCTCTCAGCCGCTGCTGCTGGGCAAAAACGGTATTGAAGAGCGTAAGCCTATCGGTACGCTGAGCGCGTTTGAGCAAAACGCGATGGAAGGCATGCTGGACACGCTGAAGAAAGATATCACTCTGGGTGAAGAGTTCGTTAACAAGTAAAACGAAGTGTCTCCCGTAGGCCGGGTAAGCGTTAGCGCCACCCGGCAAAAAAACCGAAGCCAGTAAGTGCTTCGGTTTTTTTATGGGGCTAATTTGTTGCCGGGTATTCCTGAATCGTCACGTGCAGCGTCATTTTCTTATCGTTGCGCATGATTTCCACAGGGATGATCGAGCCAGGGCGAATTTCGGCCACCTGGTCCATCGTCTCCAGGGCAGAGACTGCCGGCGTGCCGTTGACCGACACGATGACATCATTAACCTGAATCCCCGCGTTAGCCGCCGGGCCACCCGGTGCCACCTCGTTGACGACGATGCCCTGAATCTGGTCGATACCACCGCCCTGAGTATGCATTGGCGCAATTTCGCGCCCGCCGATACCGATATAGCCGCGGATCACGCGTCCGTCGCGGATCAGCTTATCCATAATCTTGGTCGCCAGCTGGAACGGAATAGCAAAGCCGATCCCTTCCGGCGTCTCGCCGTCGTTGCTTTTATCGAACGAGAGGGTGTTGATGCCCATCAATTCGCCCAGCGAGTTGACCAGCGCGCCGCCGGAGTTGCCGTGGTTGATTGACGCATCCGTCTGCAGGAAGTTCTGCCGTCCTGACGGGTTGAGGCCGATTCGACCGGTCGCGCTGATAATTCCCTGCGTGATGGTCTGGCCCAGGTTGTACGGGTTACCGATCGCCAGCACCACATCGCCGATGTGCGGCGTACGTTTACGGTTGATCGGAATGACCGGCAATCCGCCCGTGGCGTTAATCTTCAGCACGGCCAGATCGGTCAGGCTGTCTGAACCCACAAGCAACGCCTCAAACACGCGGCCATCCTGCAGGGCGACGATGATCTGGTCGGCATCGTTGATCACGTGTTTGTTCGTAATAATGTAGCCGCGCTCGTCCATAATCACCCCGGAGCCAAGGGTGCGGATCTCAAGCTGGTTATGTGCTGAGCTGTTGAGGCCGCGGTTATAAACGTTAACCACGGCAGGGGCGGCACGGCGAACGGCCTGGTTATAGGTCGCCGGCGTTTCATCCGTGCTGTCGAACTGGGGGGCAGACAGCTTATTAAACTGACGCAAAGACGGCATCGCCAGCAGCAGCAGGCCAGCGACAATCAAACCGATGACAATGGAACGTAAGAGCTTTAAAAGCATGATGCGCGTGTCGTGAAAAAAGGAACGATTTGCAGCATAACATGAGTTATCCGGACATCACACGCAGCGGTGATGTCCGGGATCGCAAATGCTTAGCGCAACAGAATGTAGATAGACTCATTACCACGCATGACCTGCAGGGCAATGACCGCCGGTTTGCTCTCCAGCACCTTGCGCAGTTCGGCAATGGACTGCACGCGATTGCGGTTCACGCCAATGATGACATCTTCCTGATGCAATCCGGCCTGCGCGGCAGGGCTGCTCTTCTCGACGGTGTCCAGGCGAATGCCTTTCGTACCGTCTTTCAGCTGCCCATCGCTTAGCGTTGCCCCTTGCAGCGCCGGGGCGATAAGCTCCGCGCTGGCAGAGGACGAGGTGCTTTTATCCAGCGTCACTTCGACATTCAGCGGCTTACCGTCACGGATCAGGCCCAGCTTCACTTTGGCCCCCGGTTCGGTAGTGGCGATACGCGAACGCAGTTCAGCAAAGCTGCTCAGCGGCTTGTCGTTAAGGCTGACGATCACATCGCCCGATTTAATGCCTGCTTTTGCCGAGCCGGAGTTTGGCAGCACTTCACTGACAAACGCACCGCGCTGCACGTTGATATTGAACGCTTTCGCGATATCCGCGCTCATCTCCATGCCTTTAATACCCAGCAGTCCACGTTTGACTTCGCCGAACTGGATTAGCTGCTGCGCCAGCGTTTTAGCCATATTGCTCGGGATCGCAAAGCCAATCCCAATGCTGCCGCCGCCCGGAGCCAGAATTGCCGTGTTAATGCCAATCAGCTCGCCGTTAAGGTTGAGTAATGCCCCGCCGGAGTTGCCCCGGTTGATTGAGGCATCGGTCTGGATGAAGTTTTCCAGACCTTCCAGATTCAGACCACTGCGTCCCAGCGCCGAGACTATGCCGGAGGTGGCGGTTTGACCTAAACCAAAGGGGTTGCCCACGGCGACGGCAAAATCACCGACGCGCAGCTTGTCGGAATCCGCAATGGCAATCTGGGTCAGGTTGCTCGGGTTCTGCACCTGCAATAGCGCGATGTCGCTCTGATCATCGCCGCCAATCAGTTTGGCATCAAATTCACGACCATCGTTCAGCTGGACGCTGATTTTATCGGCCTGGCTGATGACATGATTGTTGGTCAGGATATAGCCTTTAGCCGCATCAATGATGACGCCAGAGCCCAGGCCTTCAAAAGGCTGAGCCTGCTGGTTGGGGGACTCATCGCCAAAATATTTTTTCAGTTCTTCCGGTACGCGCTGGCTTTGAACCGCCGTGCCTTCTACCTGAACGCTCACGACCGCGGGCAACACTTTTTCCAGCATTGGCGCGAGGCTGGGAGTGGCTGCCTGTCCCGGCACCTGCGAAGGCAGCGCCGCACCGGCAGGGAAGGACGCCGAGAGAGATAACCCGACACTTAACGCTATAGCGCTCAACAGCTGGTTTTTTTTCTTCATTGATGCTGACTCTCGTATCCTGGAATGAAAGAAGAACGGCCCAAAATCATGATGATGTTATTGAATTTTATACCGCTGAACAATGAGGTGTTTGACTAAATAATAGCTGGGGACGGGAAGAAAGGACGGGCGCAAGAGATGCGCCCGTAAAATATATTTATGTTGTGCGATTAATCGCGTTTTGCGCCACCGCGCAGCAGGCCGGACGCTCCGTCAGAGTAGTCGCGTGGCATCTGAACCGGAGCCTGATCGTTACCCGCTTCTGAGTCGGCCAGACGGTTGCGGAACGGGTTAGTCTCCGCGGTCATTTCCGGCAGCAGGCTGCTGGAGCTTTTCGCCATATGCTGATACAGCTGACGGTAGTCGGTCGCCATGTTGTCCAGCAGCTCGGCGCTACGGGCAAAGTGGCTGACCAGCTCTTCGCGATACTCTTCCAGCTCTGCTTTATTCTTTTCCAGTTCGTACTGCAGTGACTGCTGCTGACGCAATTTGCGGTTACCGAAACGCATGGCCACAGCACCGATCACGATGCCGACGACTAAACCGATTAGCGCATATTCCCAGGTCATGAACTTCTCCCGTTGTCTTGTTGTTCCGTAGGGTGTTGGCTCGGCTCCTGCCTGTGCCTGATAATGCCACTATAACCGCTATTTCCGCAGAAGTGGAATCCTGACGTATCATCGCGTAGTGTAGAACGGCCTTTTTTTCATCAGTCACGCCTGCTGATGAGCATTAATTGAAGGAATAACAATAAGATTATGCAAATCCTGTCCCCTGCATCGCGATATCAACTGGCCCTGAATGAGGGTACTCATCAGCCTGATGACGTTCAACGTGAGGCGGTAAACCGTCTGGAGATGATTTATCAGGCGCTCACGGCAAAACCTGCTGAAGTAGAACAGAGTGGTGGGCTCAAAGCGGCGTTTGGCCGACTGCTCGGCAAAAAAGCGCCGCAGGCTCAGGCTCCGGTGCGCGGTTTATATATGTGGGGCGGCGTCGGTCGCGGAAAAACCTGGCTGATGGATCTGTTTTATCTCAGCCTGCCGGGGGAGCGTAAACAGCGCCTCCACTTCCATCGCTTTATGCTGCGGGTGCATGAAGAGCTTACAGCGCTGCAGGGCAAAAGCGATCCGCTGGAGATTGTGGCTGACAGGTTCAAGGCGGAAACGGACGTGCTCTGCTTCGATGAGTTTTTTGTTTCTGACATTACCGACGCCATGCTGTTAGGCGGGCTGATGAAAGCGCTGTTTGCCCGCGGGATCACGCTCGTTGCCACGTCGAATATCCCGCCGGATGAACTCTATCGCAACGGCCTGCAGCGGGCGCGTTTCCTGCCGGCTATTGATGCTATCAAACAGCATTGCGACATCATGAATGTCGATGCCGGTGTCGATTATCGTCTGCGCACGTTAACGCAGGCGCACCTGTGGCTTTCGCCGTTAAACGCCGATACCGCTCGCGAGATGGATAAACTCTGGCTGGCGCTGGCGGGCGCAAAACGCGAAAACGCACCGACGCTGGAGATTAACCATCGCCCGTTACCTACCCTTGGCGTAGAAAACCAGACGCTGGCAGTCTCTTTTGCGACGCTCTGCGTGGATGCCCGCAGCCAGCATGACTATATTGCGCTTTCGCGCCTGTTCCACACCGTGATGATGCTGGATGTGCCGGTGATGACGCGGCTGATGGAGAGCGAAGCGCGGCGCTTCATTGCGCTGGTGGACGAGTTTTACGAGCGCCACGTCAAGCTTGTCGTCAGCGCCGAGGTGCCTTTATATGAGATCTACCAGGGCGAGCGGCTGAAGTTTGAGTTCCAGCGCTGCCTCTCGCGCCTGCAAGAGATGCAGAGCGAAGAGTATCTCAAGCGTGAGCATATGCCCTAATCAATGCTCCCCTCTCCCGCGGGGAGAGGGGCTGAGGGTGAGGGCACCAGACCGCACAAACGCGCCCCCCGAAAAACCCATTCCAAATCACATTTAAGGGTCGATCTTTGACCTCAACTTCTCTATAATCTTGCGACCCCACGTTACGAGAAGGTTTTTTTCCCGAAACTTTCTATGTGTCGGCATGTGCTATTCGAAGGGGTAGGTTTGCCGGACTTTGTCGTGTGAACCTCAACTGACTAAACGTTTGGGTGTTCACCAACGTGTAACTTATTATTTGGGTAAGCTTTTAATGAAAACTTTTACAGCTAAACCAGAAACCGTACAGCGCGACTGGTATGTTGTTGACGCGACCGGTAAAACTCTGGGCCGTCTGGCTACTGAACTGGCTCGTCGCCTGCGCGGTAAGCATAAAGCGGAATACACTCCGCACGTTGATACCGGTGATTACATCATCGTTCTGAACGCTGACAAAGTTGCTGTTACCGGCAACAAGCGTACTGACAAAGTGTACTACCACCACACCGGCCACATCGGTGGTATCAAAGAAGCGACCTTTGAAGAGATGATTGCCCGCCGTCCTGAGCGTGTGATTGAAATCGCGGTTAAAGGCATGCTGCCAAAAGGCCCGCTGGGTCGTGCTATGTTCCGTAAACTGAAAGTTTACGCAGGCAACGAGCACAACCACGCGGCACAGCAACCGCAAGTTCTTGACATCTAATCGGGATTATAGGCAATGGCTGAAAATCAATACTACGGCACTGGTCGCCGCAAAAGTTCCGCAGCTCGCGTTTTCATCAAACCGGGCAGTGGTAAAATCGTAATCAACCAGCGTTCTCTGGAACAATACTTCGGTCGCGAAACTGCCCGCATGGTAGTTCGCCAGCCGCTGGAACTGGTTGATATGGTAGAAAAACTGGATCTGTACATCACCGTTAAAGGTGGTGGTATCTCCGGTCAGGCAGGTGCGATCCGTCACGGTATCACCCGCGCTCTGATGGAGTACGACGAATCCCTGCGTTCTGAACTGCGTAAAGCTGGCTTCGTTACTCGTGACGCTCGTCAGGTTGAACGTAAGAAAGTGGGTCTGCGTAAAGCACGTCGTCGTCCACAGTTCTCCAAACGTTAATCCATTCTGCTTACGCAGAACGATTGGCGAAAAACCCGCTTCGGCGGGTTTTTTTATGGATAATACGCAGGTTATCCACAGTAACATTTCATATATCTTCTCTTTTTCCACATTTCCGGCATCCCCTCACCACAAAGCCATCAAAATCTGGTAAACTATCATCCAATTTTCTGCCCAAATATCGGTGAATACTCGATTTTTGTTCGATTCTTGAACAATGTGTCTTCTCTGGGATGGGCGATACTTCATCTGGCTGGCCCCGTTGGGCTGGTAGCAGTAAAAATTCTGAATATACCTGGAGGTTTTCATGGCTGTCGCTGCCAACAAACGTTCGGTAATGACGCTGTTTTCTGGTCCTACTGACATTTATAGCCATCAGGTTCGTATCGTGCTGGCCGAGAAGGGTGTCAGTTTTGAGATCGAGCATGTGGAAAAGGATAACCCGCCTCAGGATCTGATCGATCTCAACCCGAGCCAAAGCGTACCGACGCTGGTGGATCGCGAGCTGACCCTGTGGGAATCCCGTATCATTATGGAATATCTGGATGAGCGTTTCCCGCATCCGCCGCTGATGCCTGTTTACCCTGTTGCACGTGGTGAAAGCCGCCTGTACATGCAGCGTATCGAAAAAGACTGGTACTCGCTGATGAACGTCATTACCAGCGGCTCCGCTTCTGAAGCCGACGCTGCGCGTAAGCAACTGCGTGAAGAGCTGCTGGCAATTGCCCCTGTGTTTGGTCAGAAACCGTTCTTCCTGAGCGACGAGTTCAGCCTGGTGGATTGCTATCTGGCCCCGCTGCTGTGGCGTCTGCCAATTCTGGGCGTTGAGTTCAGCGGCCCTGGCGCAAAAGAGCTGAAAGGCTATATGACTCGCGTATTTGAGCGCGACTCTTTCCTGGCATCTTTAACTGAACCGGAACGTGAAATGCGTCTCGGCCGAGGCTAATGACTGTGGAAATGTCACAACTTACCCCACGCCGTCCGTATCTGCTGCGCGCCTTCTATGAATGGCTGCTGGATAACCAGCTCACGCCGCACCTGGTTGTGGATGTGACGTTGCCGGGCGTGCAGGTTCCAATGGAATACGCACGCGACGGACAGATTGTACTGAATATTGCGCCACGTGCAGTGGGTAACCTGGAGCTGGCAAACGACGAAGTGCGCTTTAATGCGCGTTTCGGCGGCGTGCCGCGTCAGGTTTCCGTTCCGCTGGCTGCGGTTCTGGCTATCTACGCCCGTGAAAACGGTGCAGGCACCATGTTCGAGCCGGAAGCGGCGTATGATGAAGAGGTTGCCAGCCTGAATGACGATGAGGCATCCGATGAACGCGAAAGCGACCCGGTAATGTCTGTGATTGATGGCGACAAGCCCGATCGTCAGGACGACGACGAGGGTCCCGATGATGAACCGCCACCGCGCGGTGGTCGTCCCGCACTGCGCGTTGTGAAATAAACAAACAGGCCCGACGGGCCTGTTTTGCTTTCTGCCCCTTTTCGCCCCCTCTAATTTCCTGTGTTATGATGCAGCGTTTTCCTTCAATGGCACCGGACTGCAATGAAACCGACCGATCGTAACGCTGAAAACTCAGATGAAACCCTTGGCCGCAGCCTGCGTCGCCGACCGCTGACGCGCAAAAAGCTGTCGGATATGGTGGAAGAAGAGCTAGAGCAGATGATCCGCCGGAAGGAATTTGCCCAGGGAGAGCAACTGCCCTCCGAGCGCGAGCTGATGGCGTTCTTCAACGTGGGCCGCCCCTCGGTGCGCGAAGCGCTGGCGGCGCTGAAGCGTAAAGGTCTGGTACAGATTAACAACGGTGAACGCGCCCGCGTCACCCTGCCGTCTGCCGATACCATCATCAGCGAGCTGTCGGGGATGGCGAAAGATTTTCTGACCCAGCCCGGTGGTATTGCCCATTTTGAGCAGCTCCGTCTGTTCTTTGAATCCAGCCTCGTGCGTTATGCCGCAGAGTACGCCACGGACGATCAGATTGCGCGGCTGACGAAAGCGCTGGAGATCAACAGCCAGTCCCTGGATGACAACGCGCTGTTCATTCGATCCGACGTCGATTTTCACCGCGTGCTGGCGGAGATCCCCGGCAACCCAATCTTCAACGCGATCCACGTTGCGCTGCTCGACTGGCTAATCGCGGCGCGTCCTAAAGTGCCGGATGCAGAGCTTTATCAACATAACGCAGCCAGCTATCGCCAGCATATCGCGATCGTTGACGCGATCCGCCGCCGCGATCCCGATGAAGCCGATCGGGCGTTGCAAACTCACCTCAACAGCGTTTCCGCTACCTGGCACGCCTTCGGCCAGCATTCAAAAGCTAAAAAGTAACGATCCTTTAGTGAAGCAGATCGCAATATAAGCGTTCTGTATTCTACTGCTGCTTAATTGATCTGGTATAACAGGTATAAAGGTATATCGTTATAACAAATACACGAATGATTGAGGTATCTATGGCAACGCAACTTCGCGGCGTAATGGCCGCACTTCTGACTCCGTTTACCCAACAGCAGGCGCTGGATAAGGAGAGCCTGCGCCGTCTGGTGCAATTCAATATTGCGCAGGGCATCGACGGGCTTTATGTCGGCGGTTCAACGGGGGAAGCCTTTGTCCAAAGCCTTTCTGAACGCGAGCAGGTGATGGAGATCGTGGCGGAGGAGGCGAAAGGAAAAATCACGCTTATTGCCCACGTTGGCTGCGTGAGCACTGCGGAAAGCCAGCAGCTGGCCACCGCCGCTGTCCGCCTGGGCTTTGACGCCGTGTCCGCCGTCACGCCGTTTTATTACCCCTTTAGCTTTGAAGAACATTGCGATCACTACCGTGCAATTATTGATTCGGCGGATGGTCTGCCGATGGTGGTCTACAACATCCCGGCGTTAAGCGGCGTGAAGCTAAGCCTGGATCAGATCAAAACTCTGGTGACGCTGCCCGGCGTCGGCGCGTTGAAGCAAACCTCCGGCGATCTCTTCCAGATGGAGCAGATCCGCCGTGAGCATCCGGATCTGGTGCTCTACAACGGCTATGACGAAATTTATGCCTCCGGCCTGCTGGCCGGCGCGGACGGGGGGATCGGCAGCACCTACAACATTATGGGCTGGCGCTACCGGGCTATCGCCAACGCGGTTCGTGAGGGGGATAACGCCACCGCACAGCGCCTGCAAAGCGAATGCAACAAGGTCATCGACCTGCTGATCAAAGCCGGGGTCTTCCGTGGTCTGAAAACGGTTCTGCACTACATGGACGTGGTGTCCGTGCCGCTGTGCCGTAAACCGTTTGCCCCTGTAGACGAGAAATTCGTGCCGGCGCTGAAGGCGCTTGCGGAACAGTTAATGGCGGAAAAATGCTAACGCACTGCCGGATAAGGCGCAGCCGCCATCCGGTAAAACGACAGAGAAATCGTCGGGAGAGTGAAATGAGTAAGTCTACCCAAAGCATCCCGTGGTACCGCCATCTAAGCCGCCCTCAGTGGCGCGCCTTCTCTGCCGCCTGGCTGGGATATCTGCTTGATGGCTTCGATTTTGTTCTGATTGCCTTAGTCCTGACAGAAATTAAAAGTGAATTTGGCCTGACGACCGTGGAAGCGGCGAGC
The DNA here is from genome assembly GCF_047530715.1 of Enterobacter sp. 04-C-12-SI-ECC. Lineage (NCBI taxonomy): Bacteria > Pseudomonadati > Pseudomonadota > Gammaproteobacteria > Enterobacterales > Enterobacteriaceae > Enterobacter > Enterobacter sp. 04-C-12-SI-ECC. The sequence goes on along the minus strand of NZ_JBLKDI010000004.1, from coordinate 208,246 downwards.
CTCATTTCGGCGGCCTTTATTTCGCGCTGGTTCGGCGGCCTGCTGCTGGGCGCCATGGGCGACCGCTATGGCCGCAAGCTGGCAATGATAACCAGCATCGTACTCTTCTCCTGCGGTACGCTGGCCTGCGGTTTTGCGCCGGGTTACGTCACCCTGTTTATCGCCCGCATGGTGATTGGTATGGGGATGGCAGGGGAATACGGCTCCAGCGCAACCTACGTAATCGAAAGCTGGCCGAAACACCTGCGCAATAAGGCGAGTGGTTTTCTGATTTCTGGCTTCTCCATCGGTGCCGTGGTTGCGGCCCAGGTCTACAGCCTTGTCGTGCCCGTCTGGGGCTGGCGAGCGCTGTTCTTTATCGGCATCCTGCCCATCGTCTTTGCCCTGTGGCTGCGGAAAAATATTCCGGAGGCTGAAGACTGGAAAGCGAAGCACGAAGGTCAGGCGCCGGTACGTACAATGGTTGATATTCTTTATCGCGGCAAATACCGCCTGATCAATATGGCGATGACGCTGTTTGCCGGCACGGCGCTGTGGTTCTGCTTTGCCGGCGAACTCAACAACGCCGGGCTGGTGGTTATTCTCGGCCTGCTGTGCGCCATTGTGTTTATCAGCTTTATGGTGCAAAGCAGCGGTAAACGCTGGCCTACGGGCGTCACGCTGATGGTTGTCGTGCTCTTCGCGTTCCTCTACTCCTGGCCGATTCAGGCGCTATTACCCACGTATCTGAAAACCGACCTGGCCTATGATCCGTCAACGGTGGCGAAGGTGCTGTTTTTTAGCGGCTTCGGCGCGGCTGTAGGCTGCTGCGTGGGTGGTTTTCTCGGCGACTGGTTGGGCACCCGGAAGGCCTACGTCTGTAGCCTGCTGGCCTCACAGCTGCTGATCGTTCCCGTCTTTGCGATCGGTGGTGCAAATGTCTGGGTGCTGGGCCTGCTGCTCTTTTTCCAGCAGATGCTGGGGCAGGGGATCTCGGGGATCTTACCGAAACTCATCGGCGGTTATTTCGACACCGACCAGCGTGCGGCGGGTCTGGGCTTTACCTATAACGTCGGGGCGCTGGGCGGGGCGATCGCCCCGGTGATTGGTGCGCTGCTGTCGCAGAATATGGCGCTGGGCACAGCCCTGGGATCGCTCTCCTTCGGCCTGACCTTTGTGGTGATCCTGCTGATAGGACTGGATATGCCGTCCCGCGTTCAGCGCTGGCTGCGGCCGGAGGCGATTCGAACCCACGACGCCATCGATGGTAAACCTCTCAGCGGAGCCGTCCCGTTTGGCGGCGATAAAAGCGCTTTAGCCAAAAGCAAAAGTTAATCCGCTGGAAAAAGCGGCAGGGCGTTAGCTCCGCCGTGAGGATATCTTTATGTACGCGATGACGTTTGCCACGCGGTTTCCAACCCAGAATTAGCGCTTAAACGTCACCGCTTCCGGCTGCGTCAGGTGCAAGGTTGTCTGGCTGGGCACCGTCTCGGCAATCACCTTGCCGTGGCGAACAGAGTATCGTGCCGGCGTCTGGCGACGAACGGCATCAAACCCATTCTCTGCCGGGAGAATCACCAGGTTTGCTGAATTCCCAACGCGCACGCCATAGTCCTGCAAATTGAGCGTTTTCGCGCTGTGGGTAGTGATCAGGTTAAGCCCATCGTTTATTTGCCCGTAGCCCATCAGTTGGCAAACGTGCAGCCCCATATGCAGAACCTGAAGCATATTCGCGGTTCCCAGCGGATACCACGGATCGAAAACGTCGTCATGACCGAAGCAGACGTTGATCTCCGCTTCCAGCATTTCTTTGACGCGTGTAATGCCGCGGCGTTTGGGATAGGTATCGAAACGGCCCTGCAAATGCGTGTTAACCAGCGGGTTTGCCACGAAGTTAATGCCTGACATTTTTAACAGGCGGAACAGCCGGGACGTATACGCGCCATTATAGGAGTGCATCGCCGTGGTATGGCTGGCGGTCACGCGCGAACCCATTCCGTCACGATGTGCCAGGGCTGCAACGGTTTCAACGAAGCGCGATTGTTCATCATCAATTTCGTCACAGTGGACATCGATCAGGCGGTCGTACTTTCTGGCCAGGGAAAACGTTTTATGCAGCGACTCCACGCCATATTCACGCGTAAATTCAAAGTGCGGGATTGCGCCGATGACATCCGCCCCTAAACGCACTGCTTCCTCAAGCAGTGCTTCACCGTTCGGATAAGAAAGAATGCCTTCCTGCGGGAATGCCACAATTTGCATATCGACCCACGGGGCGACTTCCTGCTTCACCTCCAGCATGGCTTTCAGTGCCGTAAGGGTAGGGTCCGAGACGTCAACGTGAGTACGTACGTACTGAATGCCGTTGGCGATCTGCCACTTCAGGGTTTGCATCGCGCGAGTTTTAACGTCTTCGTGGGTGAGCATCGCCTTACGTTCGGCCCAGCGCTCGATGCCTTCGAAAAGGGTGCCTGACTGGTTCCAGCTCGGTTCACCCGCCGTTTGCGTTGTATCCAGATGGATATGCGGTTCGATGAAAGGAGGGATAACCAGCCCGCATTCGGCGTCCAGCACCTGACCGACTGGCGCAGAGGCGGTTTCCTGAGGATCGATACGGCTGAAGCGTCCGTCCTCAATCGTGATCTGCCATAAACCCTCCTGCCCCTGCAAACGGGCCTGACGGATAGTGAGGGAATTATTCTGCATGGGAAGCCTCCGAAGGATTGGCAAGGGTACGTTTGGCGAATGGGTTTAACACCAAATAGCTGAAGACGCCACCCAATACTGCGTTAACGGGGACAATTCCCGGAATGTAGTGCCCGGCAGCAACGCCCAGGGCGACCGAGAAAATGGCAATCCAGTTAACGGACACAAATTTTGCGTGGTCGAAGCTGGCATAGCGGCGGCGATTAATCAGGTAGTCGGCGATAATCACCCCGCCAATCGGCGGAATCGCTGCCGACAGAAAGGTCAGCCAGCCAACGAAGTTGTTGTATAGCCACAGCGCGCACAGCGTACCGATAATGCCATTCACCACCGACAGCGTACGGCTGGAAAGGCCAGTAATATTGGCGAAACCCAGACCAGAGGCGTACAGCGCGTTGTCATTGGTGGTCCAGATATTCAGGCCGAGAACGACAATCGCCGGCAGCAGCAGTCCCTGGGCGATCATCACGTCAGAAATATCGGCCTGTCCTACGGCAGCAGCGCCTGCCGCACCGAAGATAAACATCAGCGAGTTGCCAAGGAAAAATGCCACCATCGCTACCAGAACGGCACCTTTAGCATTGCGGCCAAAGCGGACGAAGTCGGCGGTCAGCGTGCCTGCGCTGATAAACGAACCTACAACCAGCGCCAGCGCGCTGGAAAAGTTGAGCGGCGTCTGCGGCACAATGGATTTGAGGTGATCCAACCCTCCCACGCCGTCCACCGCCAGCCAGACGGAATAGCTACCCAGGATGACGATAGCGGGTACGGCGATGATGGATAAAATCGTCAGTGCCGAGATGCCAAAAAAAATGGTCAACGTCATCAGCAGGCCGGAAACCGCAATCAGGATGTTCACGTCGATGCCCGTGGCTTTACTCACCGGGATGGCAAACATCGCTACGCCGACGCCAAACCATCCTACCTGCGTACCGCCTAAAAGCATGGAGGGAAGCCAGGAACCTTTTATACCGAACGAGTAACGCGCAAGAAGATGGGTTGAGAGGCCGGTTTTTGCGCCAATGTAGCCAAGAAAAGCAGTGTAAATACCGAGGAGGAGATTGCCGAAGAGAACTGCGAGGAAGAAATCATTATAGGAAAGACCGGTACCGAGCGTGCCTCCGGTCCACATACTGGCGGAAAAAAACGTTAACCCTAACATCACAAAAGTGAGTGGAACCACGCCTTTCCGCGCCGTCAGAGGGACGGGGCCCTGGCTATAATTGTTATCTTGCGACACAACGCCTCCTTGAATTTTGGCAAAAAAATCCGCCGCATAATATCCATTTTTTTCGACAATGCAAACGTTTACGTCCGGGGTTTACGCTGCATTTGTGGGGAAATGGGTGTCGTTAACTGAAGGGGAGGTTACTGAAAACAGGCTCCCCGGCGTTCCGCTTTATGCTTCTGCCGGGGAGTCAGAGGGGCTTACACTTCCAGGAAGTTCATGATCCCGTCAGCCGCTTTACGTCCTTCGGCAATCGCGGTAACCACCAGGTCTGAACCGCGAACGATATCGCCACCGGCGAAGATTTTCGGGTTGCTGGTCTGGAAGGCGTTGTCGCTGCCTTCCGGCGCAATCACGCGGCCCTGTGAGTCCAGCTCTACGCTGTGCTTCGCCAGCCACTCCATGCTGTGAGGGCGGAAACCAAACGCCATCACCACGGCGTCGGCCGGGATCACGTGCTCAGAGCCTGCCACGATCTCGGCACGACGACGGCCTTTCGCATCCGGCGCACCCATCTCCGTGCGCGCCATCTTCACGCCGCTTACCTTACCGTTGGCGTTCACTTCAATGCCCAGAGGCTGGATGTTGAACTGGAACTCCACGCCCTCTTCACGCGCGTTTTTCACTTCGCGCTTAGAGCCCGGCATGTTCTCTTCGTCACGACGGTAAGCACAGATGACGTGCGCCGCGTTCTGACGAATGGACGTACGCACGCAGTCCATCGCGGTATCACCACCGCCCAGTACGACAACGCGTTTACCTTCCATGCTGACAAACGGCTCGTCGGCAGTTTCGCCGTAGCCCATCAGCTGTTTGGTGTTAGCAATCAGGAACGGCAGCGCGTCGTACACGCCTGGCGCATCTTCGTTCTCAAGACCACCGCGCATGGACTGATAGGTACCCACGCCCAGGAACACGGCGTCGTAATCCTTCAGCAGATCGTCGAGCTGCACGTCGCGGCCCACTTCGGTGTTGAGTTTGAACTCAATGCCCATGCCGGTGAAGATTTCACGGCGGCGGGTCATCACCTCTTTTTCAAGCTTGAAGGCCGGGATACCGAAGGTCAGCAGACCGCCGATTTCCGGGTGACGGTCAAAAACAACCGCCTTCACGCCGTTGCGTGTCAGCACGTCCGCACAGGCCAGGCCTGCTGGACCCGCGCCGACGATCGCCACGCGCTTGTCGGTTTGCTTCACGCCGGTCATATCCGGACGCCAGCCCATCTCGAACGCTTTATCGTTGATATAACGTTCGATGTTGCCGATGGTCACCGCGCCAAACTCGTCGTTCAGCGTACAGGAGCCTTCGCACAGGCGATCCTGAGGACACACGCGGCCGCACACTTCCGGCAGGGTGTTGGTCTGGTGAGAGAGCTCGGCGGCTTCAAAAATACGCCCTTCGTTGGCCAGCTTCAGCCAGTTCGGAATGTAGTTATGGACCGGACATTTCCATTCGCAGTAAGGGTTACCGCAGGACAGGCAGCGGTCTGCCTGTGCTTTGGCCTGGCCTTCTGAAAACGGCTCATAGATTTCAACAAATTCAATTTTACGGATCTTCAGCGGTTTCTTTGGCGGATCAACACGCTGAAGGTCGATAAACTGGTATACGTTCTGGCTCATCTGAATTCCTTACTGCGCCTGCACGCGCAGCTCTGCTGCGCTACGACTACGGTGACCCAACAGGGCTTTAACATCGCTGGACTTCGGCTTAACCAGCGCGAATTTCGCAGAGAACGCTGGCCAGTTCGCCAGGATCTCTTCGCCGCGCGAAGAACCGGTATGCTGCACGTGTTCGGTAATCAAACCGCGCAGGTGTTCTTCATGAATGGCCAGCGAATCAACGTCCAGCACTTCCACCAGTTCCGGGTTCACGCGCTTGCGGAACTCACCGTCTTCATCCAGCACGTAGGCAAAACCGCCCGTCATGCCGGCGCCAAAGTTCACGCCGGTTTTACCCAGGACGCACACAATTCCGCCCGTCATGTATTCGCAGCCGTTATCGCCGATGCCTTCCACCACGGTGATGGCACCGGAGTTACGCACCGCAAAACGCTCGCCCGCACGGCCCGCGGCAAACAGACGACCGCCGGTCGCACCGTACAGACAGGTGTTGCCGATGATGCTGGCTTCATGACTGCGGAAGGCTGAACCGACCGGAGGACGCACCGCCAGCAGACCGCCCGCCATGCCTTTGCCGACGTAGTCGTTGGCATCGCCGGTCAGGTATAACTCAACGCCGCCGGCATTCCACACGCCGAAGCTCTGGCCCGCGGTACCGCTGAAGTGCGCGGTAATCGGATCCGATGCCAGCCCCTGGTCACCGTGCGTTTGCGCGATGTAACCGGAGAGGGACGCGCCGACAGAACGGTCGGTGTTGCGGATATCAAACCAGAACGTTTTGCTCTGCTTCTCGTCCACGTACGGCTTCGCCTGTTGCAGCAGCTGCGCGTTCAGCACGCCGTTGTCGAACGGCGGGTTGTTCTCGGTGCAGTAAACCGCTTTGCCAGGATGCGGCTCAGCCGTTTCCAGCAGCTTAGACAGCTCCAGCTTCTGCTGCTTGGCGGTGAAGCCTTCCAGCTCTTTCAGCAGGTCGGTACGGCCAATCAGATCCACCAGACGCTTCACGCCCAGCTGCGCCATCAGCTCGCGGGTTTCACGGGCGATGAAGTCAAAGTAGTTGGTCACTTTGAACGGCAGGCCATGATAGTGATTCTTACGCAGCTTCTCGTCCTGGGTTGCAACGCCGGTTGCGCAGTTGTTCAGGTGGCAAATGCGCAGGTATTTACAGCCGAGCGCAACCATCGGGCCGGTACCGAAGCCGAAGCTTTCCGCACCCAGAATCGCCGCTTTGATGATGTCGAGGCCGGTTTTCAGACCGCCGTCCACCTGCAAACGGATCTTGTGACGCAGACCGTTAGCCACCAGCGCCTGCTGGGTTTCCACCAGTCCAAGCTCCCACGGGCAGCCCGCGTATTTCACGGAGGAGAGCGGGCTTGCGCCGGTGCCGCCGTCATAGCCGGCAATGGTGATCAGGTCCGCATAGGCTTTCGCCACGCCGGTCGCGATGGTGCCGACGCCCGGCTCGGAAACCAGCTTCACGGAGATCATCGCTTTCGGGTTGACCTGCTTCAGGTCGAAAATGAGCTGCGCTAAGTCCTCGATAGAGTAGATATCGTGGTGCGGCGGCGGGGAAATCAGCGTCACGCCCGGCACCGAGTAGCGCAGTTTGGCGATGTACGGGGTGACTTTATCACCCGGCAGCTGACCGCCTTCGCCCGGTTTTGCACCCTGAGCGACCTTAATCTGGATCACATCGGCGTTAACCAGGTAGGCAGGGGTTACGCCAAAGCGGCCGGACGCCACCTGCTTGATGCGCGACACTTTGTTGGTGCCGTAACGGGCCGGATCTTCACCGCCCTCGCCGGAGTTGGAGTTGCCGCCGATGCTGTTCATGGCTTCCGCCAGCGCTTCGTGGGCTTCCGGGCTCAAGGCGCCGATGGACATCGCCGCGGTATCGAAGCGTTTGAACAGTTCGGATGCCGGTTCAACGTCGTCAATGCTGACCGCTTCATCGCCCGGATTGAGGGCAATAAGGTCGCGCAGCGTCGCTGCCGGACGATTGTTCACCAGCTCGGCATACTGCTGATAATCGCTGTATTTGCCGCTCTGTACCGCCTGCTGCAGCGTGCGCACCACGTCCGGGTTGTAGGCGTGATATTCACCGCCGTGAACGTATTTCAGCAGGCCGCCCTGTTCCAGCGGCTTACGTGCCAGCCAGGCGCGCTTCGACAGATTCACCAGATCCTGCTGGAAGTCAGCAAAACCGGCCCCGCCGATGCGGCTGACCACGCCCTGGAAGCAGAGGTTGGCGACATCGTCATGCAGGCCGACCGCTTCAAACAGCTTCGAGCAGCGGTAAGAGGCGATGGTCGAGATGCCCATTTTGGACATGATCTTGTACAGGCCTTTGTTGATGCCGTTACGGTAGTTCAGCATCACTTCGCGGTAGTCTTTGTCGATCGCGCGGGTATCCACCAGACGGGCCAGCGTTTCGTAGGCCAGGTACGGGTAGATCGCCGTCGCACCAAAGCCTAACAGCACGGCAAAGTGGTGCGGATCGCGGGCGCTGGCGGTTTCAACAATGATGTTGGCATCGCAGCGCAGGCTCTTGTCGACCAGACGCGTCTGGATAGCCCCCACCGCCATTGGCGCAGGCACCGGCAGACGGTTTTTCGCAATGTTACGGTCAGACAGCACCAGCAGAACGGTGCCGTTACGCACCATCTGCTCGGCTTTGTCACACAGCGCATTCACCGTCTCTTCGAGGCTCGTTTCGGTCACGTCGAAGGTGATATCGAGCGTGTCGGCGCGGTAGTGCTCCTCGGTCATGGTGGTGAGCTGTTTAAAATCAGAGTACAGCAGGATCGGCGATTTAAAGGTCAGACGGTGCGCCTGGCCTTCGGCTTCGCAGAAGACGTTCATCTCACGGCCGATGCTGGTGGCCAGCGACATCACGTGGGCTTCACGCAGCGGATCGATTGGCGGGTTGGTCACCTGCGCAAACTGCTGACGGAAGTAATCATAGATGATGCGCGGCTGGCTGGAGAGCACGGCAAATGGGGTATCGTCACCCATCGAGCCGACCGCTTCCTGGCCGTTTTCGCCGAGCACGCGAATAACCGAGTCCAGCTCTTCCGCGCTGTAGTTAAACTGCTTCTGGTAGCTGGCGAGGGTATCGTCGTCCATCTCGCGGCTGCCCACTTCGTCGTCAGACAGATCTTCGAACGGCACCAGGCGACGGACGTTTTTCGCCATCCACTCTTTATACGGATGGCGGCTTTTCAGATCGTTATCGGTTTCCGCAGAGTGCAGAATACGGCCGCCGCGGGTATCGATCACCATCAGCTCGCCCGGACCGACGCGGCCTTTCTCGACCACTTCGTCAGGCTGGTAATCCCAGATCCCCACTTCAGAGGCGCAGGTGATGAGTTTATCTTTGGTGATGACGTAGCGCGCCGGACGCAGGCCGTTACGGTCCAGGTTACACGCAGCGAAGCGACCGTCGGACATCACGATACCTGCCGGACCGTCCCACGGCTCCATGTGCATGGAGTTAAAGTCGAAGAACGCGCGCAGCTCCGGATCCATATCCGGGTTGTTCTGCCAGGCCGGCGGCACGAGCAGACGCATGGCGCGCACGATATCCATCCCGCCCGCCAGCAGCAGTTCCAGCATGTTATCCATGGAGCTGGAGTCAGAGCCGGTTTCGTTCACGAACGGCGCGGCATCGTGCAGGTCAGGGATCAGAGGGGTCTGGAACTTATAGGTACGAGCACGCGCCCACTGGCGGTTGCCGGTGATGGTGTTGATCTCGCCGTTGTGCGCCAGGTAGCGGAACGGCTGAGCCAGCGGCCAGCGTGGTACGGTGTTGGTGGAGAAGCGCTGGTGGAACAGGCAAATGGCCGATTCCAGACGCAGGTCCGCCAGGTCCAGGTAGAAGCGCGGCAGGTCAGCCGGCATACACAGACCTTTATAGATGTTCACCAGGTTAGAGAGGCTACAGACGTAGAACTCTTTATCGTCCTGGAGACGTTTTTCAATGCGGCGACGGGCGATAAACAGACGGCGTTCCATATCGCGCGGACGCCAGCCCGCAGGCGCGTTAACGAAAATCTGCTCAATACGAGGCAGCGAGGAGAGGGCGATTTCACCGAGTACCCCTTCGTTGGTTGGCACATCGCGCCAGCCGACAATCGACAGGGTTTCGCGCTGAAGTTCTTCTTCAACGATGCGGCGTGAGGCGGCAGCTTTTTCAGGATCCTGATTCAGGAACAGCATGCCGACAGCGTAGTTTTTGGCTAAACGCCAGCCGCGCTCTTCCGCCACGATGCGGAAGAAACGATCCGGTTTTTGCAGCAGCAGGCCGCAACCGTCGCCGGTTTTACCATCGGCCAGGATGGCGCCACGGTGCTGCATACGGGCCAGTGCGTGAATAGCGGTACGCACTACCTTGTGGCTAGGTTCGCCTTCTATGTGGGCGATCAGGCCGAAACCACAGTTATCCTTCTCAAGGGATTTATCGTACAACATATCAGTGAACCTCCCCAGGCTCGTCGGGCTTCCCACTGAACTTTACCGTGGCGCACAGGCGCAGAAAGAGCATGGCGACGGGGTTAGCGTTTCATACGCGGACCTCGCATTCGCCCTCTTTTTCATCCTTTCGCGCAGGTAAACAAGTTTGAGGACTTGCTTCAGAGGGAATCTCAATTACTGCATAAATATGATGAGCAGGCCGCTCATCCAGAAAGCTTCCAGCGGATTTCCAACTTATCGGGAATTGGTACACAGGTCAAATGGCAATCTTATTTATACAAAAATGTGCTAAAGCGTAATTATCTTTTTGTTTTTATTGGTTATTTTACTAATTTTACAACCGCTGAAAGCGCCAGGAAGGTGCAGGGGAGTGTGATCTGACTCACTATATGAAAGCGGTATTATTGATGCAGCGTGCTGAAATGCGGATTTATGGCAGAATAATAATCTGGTACAGTGTTCGAACCCGCATAAAATCACTGTTTTTCAGTCATGGCGCTATAAATGAAAAAAACCATCAGAACATAAGGAAAAGTAATTACGTGGCGGGTGAATGAAATCTCGGTAATCTTGATTATTTATTCAAATGGATAAAGGCCGTCCAGGGCGATTGATCCAGGTCATCGCCGACAGAGGCTAAAAATGGCAGGCTTGTCCCCTTTCTTCGGGACGGTCTATCAGATTATGCAGTTACAGAAATTAGTCAATATGTTTGGTGGGGATCTTTTGCAGCGGTACGGTCAAAAGGTGCATAAGCTGACGCTGCACGGCGGCTTTAGCTGCCCGAACCGCGACGGCACCATCGGGCGCGGCGGCTGCACCTTCTGTAACGTTGCGTCGTTTGCTGACGAAGCCCAGCAGCATAAATCCATCGCGGAACAGCTCGCCCATCAGGTCAGCCTGGTGAACCGCGCGAAGCAGTATCTGGCCTATTTCCAGGCCTACACCAGCACGTGGGCGGAGGTGCAGGTGCTGCGTTCCATGTACCAGCAGGCGGTTGCTCAGGCGAACATTGTCGGGCTGTGCGTGGGTACGCGCCCGGACTGCGTACCGGAGGCGGTGCTGGATTTACTTAGCGAGTACAGAGAGAAGGGCTATGAGATCTGGCTGGAGCTGGGCTTGCAGACCGCGCACGATAAAACCCTGCACCGTATCAATCGTGAGCATGATTTCGCCTGCTACCAGCGCACCACGCGTCTCGCCCGCGAGCGTGGCCTGAAAGTCTGTTCGCATTTGATTGTCGGCTTGCCCGGAGAAGGGCAGCAGCATGGCCTGGAGACGCTGGAAAAAGTCGTGGAAACCGGCGTAGACGGCATTAAGCTGCACCCGCTGCATATCGTGAAGGGAAGCATAATGGCGAAAGCCTGGGAAGCCGGGCGGTTAAGCAGTATCGAGCTCGACGACTATACGGTGACGGCGGGAGAGATGATTCGCCACACGCCGCCGGAGATTGTCTATCACCGCATCTCCGCCAGCGCCCGCCGTCCAACGCTTCTGGCACCGCTCTGGTGCGAGAACCGGTGGACGGGGATGGTGGAAATCGACCGCTATCTTCAGGAAAACGGCGTACAGGGTTCGGCGCTGGGCCGCCCGTGGGTTCCCCGCCTATCGACGGCGGCCGCCTAGCAGACTCCCCAGCATGCCGCGCACAATCTGATTGGTGACCTGCCGCGCGGCGCTTTTCGCCATAGTCTGTACCACGCCGTCGCGCTTGCCGCCGCGCGGTCCGGTTGTGCCAAACAAAATGTCTTTTAGCCCGCCGAGAATCCCGTCATCCACTGTGACTGACTGGCCCTTAGCGGGTGGAGCATCCTGCGATTCGGTGGTTGCCTGTACCCCTTTTTGCAGCATCTCGAACGCAGACTCTCGATCCACCTCGTCTTCATACTTGCCGTACACCGGGGAGTGATTAATCAGGCTGTTACGTTCATCGTCGGTAACCGGCCCCATGCGCGAGCAGGGCGCGATCACCATGGCGCGTTCCACCACGGACGGGCTGCCCTTGGCATCCAGGAACGAGATCAGCGCTTCACCGGTGCCCAGCGCCTGAATCGCGGCTTCGGTATCAAAGGCCGGATTGGCACGCATGGTTTGCGCGGCGGCTTTCACCGCTTTCTGATCCTTCGGCGTAAAGGCGCGCAGGGCGTGCTGCACGCGGTTACCAAGCTGGCCCAGCACATTGTCAGGAATATCCGACGGGTTTTGCGACACAAACCAGACGCCGACCCCTTTGGAGCGGATCAGGCGGATAACCTGTTCAATTTTATCCAGCAGTACCTGCGGCGTGTCGTTAAACAGCAGGTGTGCTTCGTCAAAGAAGAAGACCAGTTTGGGTTTTTCCAGATCGCCCGCTTCCGGTAACTGCTCGTACAGTTCGGAGAGCATCCACAGCAGGCTGGCGGCGTAAAGCTTTGGCATCTGGTAGAGCTTCTCTGAACTCAGAATGTTGATGATGCCTTTGCCACTGCTGTCGGTGCGCATCCAGTCTTTAATATCCAGCATCGGCTCGCCGAAGAAGTGTTCGGCGCCCTGCTGCTCCAGCGTCAGTAGCCCACGCTGAATGGCACCGACAGAGGCGCTGCTGATATTGCCGTACTGGTTCTGGAAGGATTTGGCGTTATCGCCGATGTACTGGGTAATGGCGCGCAGATCTTTGAAATCGAGCAGCAGCAGCCCCTGATCGTCGGCGATACGGAAGATGATGTTCAGCACGCCGGACTGCACGTCGTTGAGGTTGAGCAGGCGGGCCAGCAGCAGCGGGCCGAGATCGGAAACGGTGGCGCGTACCGGGTGGCCTTTCTCACCGAAGATGTCCCAGACCACCACCGGGTTGCCGTGTGGCGTCCAGTCCGTGATACCGATATTTTTCAGACGCTCAAGCAGTTTTTCTGACGCTGTACCTTCCTGAGCCACACCGGTTAAATCGCCCTTCACGTCAGCCATAAAGACCGGCACGCCAATCTCTGAAAGTGACTCCGCCAGCTTCTGGAGAGTGACTGTTTTCCCTGTGCCGGTGGCGCCGGTAATCAGACCGTGGCGGTTCGCCATCGCGGGCAGTAAATACAGCTCTTTTTCCAGCGTCCGGGCAATTAACAATGGTGTACTCATGATGCGCTTCCTCTCTTAGTCCTGGGTGGAGTATAGGCAACCTGACGGCAAAATGGTTGAGTAAATTGCTGACTTTGCGGCGCATTGTCCAGCGCGGACTATGCTTTTGCATACGGTTCATAAAATAGTGGAAAACAATGTCCAGATTCTTCTTTAACGATCGCAAACAGCTGGTCAATGACGCCATTGAAGGCATACTGCTTTCTGCGCCACATGCGAATCTCGTCAAACTTGATATCGATCCAGCTATCAGGGTTGTCGCCCGCGGCGACTGGGATAAAAGCCGCGTGGCGGTGATCTCCGGCGGAGGCTCCGGGCACGAACCGGCGCACGCCGGATTTGTCGGTAAAGGCATGCTGACGGCGGCAGTGTGTGGCGATCTGTTTGCCTCCCCGAGCGTGGATGCGGTGCTGAACGCTATTGTGGCGGTGACTGGCGATCGCGGCTGCCTGCTGATCGTCAAAAACTATACCGGTGACCGGCTTAACTTTGGCCTGGCGGCAGAAAAGGCCAAACGCTACGGCCTGAAGGTCGAGATGGTGATTGTGGCAGACGATATCGCACTGCCCGACAACAAGCAGCCGCGCGGCATTGCCGGCACGGCGCTGGTGCACAAGATTGCGGGCTATGCAGTGGAGCAAGGAAAATCGCTGAGCGAGGTGCGGGATATTGCGCAGCAGGCCTGCGATAACCTCTGGAGCCTGGGCGTTGCGATGCAAACCTGCAACCTGCCGGGCAGCGACGATGAAGAGGGGCGCATCAAGCAGGGCCATGTCGAGCTGGGGCTGGGGATCCACGGGGAGCCGGGTGCCTCGGTGGTTGATACGCAAAACAGCAAAGCGATTATCGACACGCTGGTGTCGCCGCTCAAAGCGCAGGCGGGCGAGGGGCGTTTCGCGGTGCTGATCAACAACCTCGGCGGCGTGTCCGCGCTGGAGATGGCTTTGCTCACCAAAGAGCTGGCACATTCAGCGCTGAAAGAGAATATTGCGTACCTGATTGGACCTGCGCCGCTGGTGAGCGCGCTGGATATGAAGGGCTTTTCTCTGACGCTGCTAAAGCTCAACGATTACTTTGAAAAGGCGATTCACGCCGAGGTCGAGACGCTGGGCTGGCAGAAGCCTGTGGCGTTTGCCCCTCTGCGTACCGTTCCGCAAAGCGCTATTCACGATAGCGTGGAATATGCCGCGTCCGACAATCCGCAGGTGAAGGAGTCTGTTTCACAGGTGACGAAGACGCTCATACAGCTTGAAAACCGCCTGAATGCGCTGGATGCCAAAGTGGGCGATGGCGATACCGGCTCTACGTTTGCGCAAGGTGCACGGGATATTGCGCAGCGCCTGGAAGAAAACACTCTCCCGCTGAATGACGTGCCTAAGCTGCTGTTGCTGGTGGGGGAACGACTGGCCACGGTGATGGGCGGATCGAGCGGTGTACTCATGTCGATCTTCTTCACGGCGGCGGGGCAAAAGCTTCACGATGGACAGCCGCTACCTGAAGCATTGCTGAGCGGACTGGCGCAGATGAAGCAGTATGGCGGGGCAGATCTCGGCGATCGTACGCTGATCGATGCGCTGCAACCGGCGCTGGAAGCCTTGAAGAAAAAAGATCTTCAGGCGGCAGCGCAGGCTGCGCAGCAGGGAGCGGAGGCAACGGCGAAAATGGCGAAAGCCGGAGCAGGGCGCTCATCGTATGTGAATAAAGAGAATCTGGATGGGGTAATGGACCCGGGGGCGGTCGCGGTGGCGGAAGTGTTTAATACATTGGCGCAGTAGCAAAAGTAGGCCGGGTCAGGCGAAGCCGCCACCCGGCAAACTCACATCAGAAATCCGCTTTCAACACCACGCGATAACGGGCTTTGCCGTCGCGCACGTGCTGGATGGCTTCGTTAATTTTCGACATTGGATACAGCTCGGTGGTCGGCGTCACTTTGGTGCGGCCGGCAAACTTCATCAGCTTGCGCAGCTCGTATGGCGTACCGGTCGCGGAGCCTGACACGCTGCGATCCCCGCCGATCAGGGTAAAGGCCGGAACCGGCAGCGGCTTCATCACCGCACCCACGGTGTGGAAGTTACCGCCGTAGGCCAGCGCTTCAAAGTACGGCTGCCAGTTGAGATCGACGTTCACGGTGTTGATGATCAGGTCAAACTGCCCAGCCAGCGCGTTCAGCGCGTCCGGATCGCGGCTGTTTACGACTTTGTCCGCGCCCATTGCCAGCACTTCTTTCTCCTTCGCCGGGTTCGAGCTAAACGCCGTCACTTCACAGCCCATCGCGTGCAGCAGCTTGATGGCGATGTGGCCCAGACCGCCGATACCGATCACGCCCACGCGGCTGGTGGCGGTGACGTGGTGCATCAGCAGCGGTTTAAAGACGGTGATCCCGCCGCACAGCAGTGGGCCAGCAGATTCAATATCAATGCTGTCCGGCAGCGGGATGACCCATTGCCAGTCGGCGCGCAGCTTATCGGCGAAACCGCCCTTGTTCAGGATGGTGGGCACTGCGCCTTCAAGGCAGTTGATCTGGTTGCCGCTGATACAGGCGTCGCAGTGGCCGCAGCTGCGTGCTGTCCAGCCAATGCCCACGCGCTGGCCAACCTTCAGCCCTTTGTCCTGCGCGGCGCTGCCGAGCGCGACGACGCGGCCAATCACTTCGTGCCCGGCAACCAGCGGATAGCTGGAGAAGCCCCATTCGTTGTCGATCATCGAGAGATCTGAGTGGCAGACCCCGCAGTAATCAACCTGTACTTCGACGTCTTCCGCTTTTAGTTCGCCCGCATCGTACTCGTACAGCTCAAGTTCTGCACCCGCCTGCGGTGCGGCGTAGCTTTTTATCTTCGACATCGTGTTTCCCCCGTTGTGGTGTGAACTGAGAGTGTAGAGCATTCAGTTTACAGCCGCTTAACAGAAGGGGGCAGGAACGAAACTTACAGACTTTTCAGCATTCTGACTTCGCAATCGACGTGGCCCGTGCAGCCCAGCGGCGCATCGATATGCTCAAAGCCCAGATGTTCATACAGGCCGATGGCCTCTTTGAGGAAGGCGGTGGTTTCGAGGTAACAGCGTTTAAAACCCTGATTGCGCGCGTGCTCCAGGGCGACCAGCGCCAGCTTTTTCGCCAGACCCTGTCCACGAACCGACGGCAAGAAATACATTTTCTGCAGCTCACAGATATCCGGCTCGCTGCAGCTCAGCGGTGCAACACCGCCGCCGCCCACAACCTGGCCGTCCTGCTCAATGACCCAGTAGGCGTGGCCCGGCTGGCTGTACAGCTTAAACAGTTCGTCAAGATTCGGGTCGGCAACGGTGTAACCTTTATCCGCCGTCAGCCCAAACTCTGCAGAAACGGTGCGGATAACGGCGGCGATAGCCGGATTGTCCTGCTCAGTGATCCGACGCATCGTCGTCGCGACGGGGGTAATCACGCTCATAGCATTACTCATTACAAAAATTGACACACAGTTGCTGTTAATAGCACCGCAGAAAAGGGAGTGCAAGCGAGGAGTTTTCAGGAAGGTTACCCCTTACGCCCTGAAGCGTAAGGGGTAAAAGCATTACAGGGCCGCGATAACGGCCTGCTGCTCGATCAGTTTGGTCTTCGCATCGGCGAAGGCAACCAGACGCTCACGCTCTTTGGCAATGACAGCTTCCGGCGCGCGGGCAACAAAGCCTTCGTTCGCCAGCTTACTTTCGATTTTGCCAATTTCCACGTCGACCTTCGCCACTTCTTTCGCCAGACGCGCCAGCTCTGCGTCTTTGTCGACCAGGCCCGCCATCGGGATCAGCAGCTCCGCACCGTCGATAATTTTAGTCACGGAAACCGGACCCTTGTCATCGGCAGGCAGCACGGTGATGCTTTCCAGACGCGCCATGGTTTTCAGGAAGGTGTTGTTCTCGGTGACGCGACGAACGGCAGCGTCGCTGCAGCCGCGCAGCAGCAGCTCCAGTGGTTTACCCGGGGCGATGTTCATTTCGGCACGGATGTTACGTACCGCAACGATCGCCTGCTTCAGCCACTCGGTATCCGCTGACGCGGCTTCATCAACCTTAGCCGCATCGAATTCCGGGAACGGCTGCAGCATGATGGTATCGGCGTTGATGCCCGCAATGACCTTCACGCGCTGCCAGATGGTCTCGGTGATGAATGGAATAACCGGATGCGCCAGGCGCAGCAGGCCTTCCAGGACGGTAATCAGCGTGTTGCGCGTGCCGCGCAGCTCTGCTTCAGAACCGCCGTTCATGACCGGCTTCGCCAGCTCCAGATACCAGTCACAGAACTGGTTCCAGGTGAATTCATACAGAATGCCCGCTGCGATATCGAAGCGGTAGCTGTCCAGCGCCTCGCGGAAGGCTTTCACCGTCTGGTTAAATTCCGCCAGGATCCAGCGGTCCGCCAGAGACAGGGTCATCTCGCCGCCGTTGAAGCCGCAATCCTGATCTTCGGTGTTCATCAGCACGAAGCGGCTGGCGTTCCACAGCTTGTTACAGAAGTTACGGTAACCTTCCAGACGCTTCATGTCCCAGTTGATGTCACGGCCGGTCGAGGCCAGCGCCGCCAGGGTGAAGCGCAGGGCGTCGGTACCGTGAGATTCGATCCCGTTCGGGAACTGCTTCTCGGTACGCTTGCGGATTTTCTCAGCCAGCTGCGGCTGCATCATGTTGCCGGTACGTTTTTCCAACAGGTCTTCCAGGGAGATCCCGTCAACCATGTCCAGCGGGTCAATCACGTTGCCCTTGGACTTGGACATCTTCTGCCCTTCGTCGTCGCGGATAAGGCCGGTCATGTAGACGGTATGGAACGGAACCTGCGGCTTGCCGTCTTCGTCTTTGATGAAGTGCATGGTCATCATGATCATGCGGGCAATCCAGAAGAAGATGATGTCGAAGCCGGACACCATTACGCTGGTAGGGTGGAACTGACGCAGCGCGTCGGTGTTTTCCGGCCAGCCGAGGGTAGAGAAGGTCCACAGCGCGGAGGAGAACCAGGTATCCAGAACGTCTTCATCCTGGCGCAGGGCCACGTCAGCGCTCAGGTTGTTTTCCTGACGCACTTCGTCTTCGCTACGGCCAACGTAGACGTTGCCTTCGTTGTCGTACCATGCCGGGATGCGGTGACCCCACCACAGCTGACGGGAGATACACCAGTCCTGAATGTCGCGCATCCAGGAGAAGTACATGTTTTCGTACTGCTTCGGCACGAACTGAATGCTGCCGTTCTCAACCGCTTCCACAGCCGGTTTTGCCAGCACGTCGGCACGGACGTACCACTGGTCGGTCAGCATTGGCTCAATAACCACGCCGCCACGGTCGCCGTACGGCACGGTCAGATCGTGAGGCTTAATCTCTTCCAGCAGGCCGAGCGCATCAACGGCGGCTACGATGGCTTTACGTGCAGCAAAGCGCTCCAGCTTCTGGAACTCCGCCGGGATCTCGCTGGAGTAAACGTCGGATTCGTTGCCTTTGGTATCGTACACCTCTGCGCTTTCGCGGATATCGCCGTCGAAGGTCAGAATGTTGATCATCGGCAGGGCGTGACGACGACCCACTTCATAGTCGTTGAAGTCGTGCGCCGGGGTGATTTTCACGCAGCCGGTGCCTTTTTCCATGTCGGCGTGTTCGTCGCCCACAATCGGAATGCGGCGGTTCACCAGCGGCAGCACCACAAATTTGCCGATCAGATCTTTATAGCGCGGATCTTCCGGGTTAACGGCCACGCCGGTATCGCCCAGCAGGGTTTCCGGACGGGTGGTCGCCACCACCAGGTAATCTTTACCGTCTGCGGTTTTTGCGCCGTCGGCCAGCGGATAGCGGATGTGCCACATGGAGCCTTTAGACTCGCGGTTTTCCACTTCCAGGTCAGAAATTGCGGTGCGCAGTTTCGGATCCCAGTTTACCAGGCGTTTGCCGCGGTAAATCAGGTCTTCTTTGTACAGACGGACGAACACTTCTTTTACGGCGTTGGACAGGCCTTCGTCCATGGTGAAGCGCTCGCGATCCCAGTCCACGGAGTTGCCGAGACGGCGCATCTGACGGGTAATGGTGCCGCCGGATTCTGCCTTCCACTGCCAGATTTTGTCGATGAACGCATCGCGACCATAGTCGTGACGAGTTTTACCTTCTTCAGCGGCAATTTTACGCTCAACCACCATCTGGGTCGCGATACCCGCGTGGTCAGTCCCCGCCTGCCACAGGGTGTTTTTGCCCTGCATGCGCTGGTAGCGGATCATGGTGTCCATGATGGTCTGCTGGAAAGCATGCCCCATATGCAAACTGCCGGTGACGTTCGGCGGCGGGATCATGATGCAGAAGGACTCTTTGCTTTCGTCGCCGTTAGGCTTGAAATAGCCCTGCTGTTCCCAGTGCTCGTAAAGCGGCTGTTCGATATCGCGTGGGTTATATGTCTTTTCCATTATTTCCAGGTTGCCGTATTCAGGTTAAAACCGGCCAGGCGGTACGCTTTATAGCGTTCGCGCGCCAGTTGTTTCAAGGATTCTTCGTAAGGGACAAAGTCTACCACTTCTGTGAAAGCGGTGGCAAAATCTGCAAAGTCTGTCCGCAGGCTAATGAGAATATCGCGCGCGCTGCTGTTGCGCTTTTGCGGCCAGGCAATTTCGACCGGTGCCCCGCCGCGTGGACCTTCGCCCGACAGGTTATGCGGAACAAAACTTTCCGGCGGGCGCGCCCATAGCGCTTCATCCAGGCGAATCGCCTGCTGCTCATCTTCACAGGCAATCAGTACGCGTTTACCTGCGCGCCAACGTTCTGCGGCAATTTCACACACCAGCTGTTCAACGGCGCTGAGGCCATCCTGATGGGTGTCGTTGTCCAGAAGGTAGAACGTTGCATTCTTCATATATGGGGCTTCTTGTCGTGGATTTAAATGCAAAGCCGGGTGGCGCTTCGCTTACCCGGCCTACGGTTGAGCGGCGTGTAGGCCGGGTAAGGCGAAGCCGCCACCCGGCACATTACATCACTCGTCGCCGTTAAAACCCGCACGATTAAGCAGGAACTGCGACAGCAGGGCCACCGGACGTCCGGTAGCGCCTTTGGCTTTACCGGAGCGCCATGCGGTACCCGCGATATCCAGGTGCGCCCAGTTATATTTACGGGTGAAGCGCGCCAGGAAGCAGCCTGCGGTAATTGCGCCGCCAGGACGACCGCCGATGTTAGCCATGTCCGCAAAGTTAGACTCCAGCTGTTCCTGATACTCGTCACCCAGCGGCAGACGCCATGCACGGTCACCGGCCTGCTCGGACGCGCCGATAAGCTCGTGCGCCAGCGGGTTGTGGTTCGACATCAGGCCGGTGATGTGATGGCCCAGGGCAATCACGCAGGCACCGGTCAGGGTGGCCACGTCGATAACCGCTTCAGGTTCGAAGCGCTCAACGTAGGTCAACACGTCACAGAGTACCAGACGGCCTTCGGCGTCGGTATTCAGCACTTCAACGGTCTGGCCGGACATGGTGGTCAGGACGTCGCCCGGACGATACGCGCGACCGCCAGGCATGTTTTCGCAGCCTGCCAGTACGCCGATTACGTTGATGGGCAGCTGAAGCTCCGCAACCATGCGCATGACGCCGTAAACCGCCGCCGCGCCGCACATGTCGTACTTCATCTCGTCCATGCCTTCTGAAGGCTTGATGGAGATACCGCCGGAGTCAAAGGTCAGCCCTTTACCGACGAGCACGATCGGACGCGCGTCTTCAGACGGATTGCCTTTGTATTCGATGACCGACATCAGGGATTCGTTCTGCGAGCCGTTACCCACCGCCAGATAAGAGTGCATCCCCAGCTCTTTCATCTGCTGTTCGCCGATGACGCGGGTGATGACGTTTTTGCTGTAGGAGTCAGCCAGCTGGCGCGCCTGAGAGGCGAGGTAGGCGGCGTTACAGATGTTTGGCGGCATGTTGCCGAGATCTTTTGCCGCTTTGATACCGGCGGCAATCGCCAGACCATGCTGGATGGCGCGCTCGCCGCTGGTCAGTTCGCGACGGGTTGGCACGTTAAAGACCATTTTACGCAGCGGGCGACGCGGCTCGCTTTTGTTGGTCTTAAGCTGATCGAAGCTGTAAAGGCTCTCTTTTGCCGTTTCGACGGCCTGACGCACTTTCCAGTAGGTGTTACGGCCTTTGACGTGCAGCTCGGTCAGGAAGCAGACGGCTTCCATTGAACCGGTGTCATTCAGCGTATTAATGGTTTTCTGAATAACCTGCTTATACTGACGTTCATCCAGCTCGCGCTCTTTGCCGCAGCCAATCAGCAGAATACGCTCTGACAGGACGTTCGGAACATGGTGCAGTAACAGCGTCTGCCCAGGTTTGCCTTCCAGTTCGCCACGGCGCAGCAGGGCGCTGATATAGCCGTCACTGATTTTATCGAGTTGCTCGGCGATCGGGGAGAGTCGGCGCGGTTCAAAGACGCCCACAACGATGCAGGCACTCCGCTGTTTCTCCGGGCTACCGCTTTTTACACTGAACTCCATGCACTACGCTCCTGAATCTTAAAGACAACGGCGGCTGCTACGGATAGAATTGAAACCTTTCGTAACTCATGTCCGCTGTTGTGGTGACTTCGTGTTAATCTTACGTTACTACGGTTTCGACACGTCAGAAAAAGTCCTGAAGCGTGAATCCGCCGGATGTTTTAATCTTAGCGACGATTTCGACGACTCAAGAGAATAAATGACGTTTAAGCCATGAAACAAGCGATTTTCCAGCAAAGAGACGGGTTTTTACGGGCGTATTTAAAGTGATAATCATAAGATATCTGGTGCGGGAGACGCTCAAAAGCCAACTGGCGATCCTCTTCATCCTGCTGCTGATTTTTTTCTGTCAGAAGCTGGTTAAGATCCTCGGTGCGGCCGTTGACGGCGAAATTCCAACGAATCTGGTGCTTTCCCTGCTTGGGCTGGGGATCCCGGAAATGGCGCAGCTTATTCTGCCGCTGAGTCTATTCCTCGGCCTGCTG
Organism: Enterobacter sp. 04-C-12-SI-ECC; assembly: GCF_047530715.1. NCBI lineage: Bacteria > Pseudomonadati > Pseudomonadota > Gammaproteobacteria > Enterobacterales > Enterobacteriaceae > Enterobacter > Enterobacter sp. 04-C-12-SI-ECC. Next base: position 186,169 of record NZ_JBLKDI010000004.1, on the reverse strand, counting down.
ATGACCCTCGGTAAGCTGTACACCGAGAGTGAAATTACGGTGATGCATGCCTGCGGCCTGAGTAAAGCCGTACTGGTGAAAGCGGCGATGATACTGGCGCTGTTCACGGGCATTGTTGCGGCGGTGAATGTGATGTGGGCGGGCCCTATGTCTTCCCGTCATCAGGACGAAGTGCTGGCCGAGGCGAAAGCAAACCCCGGCATGGCGGCGCTCGCGCAGGGGCAGTTCCAGCAGGCGACTGACGGAAACTCCGTGCTGTTTATTGAGAGCGTTGACGGCAGTAAATTCAACGATGTATTTCTGGCGCAGCTGCGTCCTAAAGGGAACGCGCGTCCGTCTGTGGTGGTTGCCGATTCTGGCCAGCTTTCTCAGCGCAAAGACGGTTCTCAGGTCGTCACGCTGAATAAAGGCACCCGTTTCGAAGGCACCGCGATGCTGCGTGACTTCCGTATTACGGATTTCCAGAACTATCAGGCCATTATTGGTCATCAGGCGGTGGCGCTCGATCCGACGGATACCGAGCAAATGGATATGCGCACGCTGTGGAATACCGATACCGACAGAGCGCGGGCTGAGTTCCACTGGCGTATTACGCTCGTATTCACCGTGTTTATGATGGCACTGATTGTCGTGCCGCTGAGCGTGGTGAACCCGCGCCAGGGCCGCGTGCTCTCTATGCTGCCAGCGATGCTGCTTTACCTGATCTACTTCCTGCTGCAAACCTCGATTCGCTCTAACGGCGCGAAGGGTAAGCTGGATCCGATGGTCTGGACGTGGTTCGTTAACAGCCTGTACATCTTACTGGCGCTGGGATTAAACCTGTGGGATACGGTGCCTGTGCGCCGCATACGTGCCCGATTCTCGCGTAAAGGAGCCATCTAATGCAGGCGTTTGGCGTTCTTGATCGCTATATCGGTAAAACCATTTTCACCACCATCATGATGACGTTGTTCATGCTGGTGTCGCTCTCCGGCATTATCAAATTTGTCGATCAGCTGAAAAAAGCCGGGCAGGGCAGCTATGACGCGATGGGTGCGGGGATGTACACCCTGCTCAGCGTGCCAAAAGATGTGCAGATCTTCTTCCCGATGGCGGCTCTGCTGGGCGCGCTGCTGGGGCTGGGGATGCTGGCTCAGCGCAGCGAGCTGGTGGTGATGCAGGCCTCAGGCTTTACCCGTATGCAGGTTGCGCTGTCGGTAATGAAAACCGCAATCCCGCTGGTGCTGTTGACCATGGCGATTGGCGAGTGGGTGGCACCGCAGGGCGAGCAGATGGCGCGTAACTATCGTGCTCAGGCAATGTACGGTGGTTCACTGCTCTCGACTCAGCAAGGTTTATGGGCGAAAGACGGGAAAAACTTCGTCTACATCGAACGGGTAAAGGGTAATGATGAACTGGGCGGGGTGAGCATCTACGCGTTCAACGACCAGCGCCGTCTGGAGTCAGTCCGACACGCCTCTTCCGCGAAGTTTGACGCTGAACATAAGCAGTGGCGTTTGTCGCAGGTTGATGAATCTGACCTGACCGATCCAAAACAGATTACCGGGTCACAGACGGTGACCGGCACCTGGAAAACCAACCTCACGCCGGATAAGCTCGGGGTTGTTGCGCTGGATCCTGACGCGCTCTCTATCAGCGGCTTGCACAACTATGTGAAGTACCTGAAGTCGAGCGGGCAGGATGCCGGACGCTATCAGCTCAACATGTGGAGCAAAATCTTCCAGCCGATGTCCGTGGCGGTGATGATGCTGATGGCGCTGTCGTTTATCTTCGGCCCGCTGCGTAGCGTGCCGATGGGCGTGCGCGTCGTGACCGGTATTAGCTTCGGCTTTGTCTTCTATGTACTCGATCAGATCTTCGGTCCGCTGACGCTGGTTTATGGCATCCCGCCGATTATCGGTGCGCTGCTGCCGAGCGCTAGCTTCTTCCTGATCAGCCTCTGGCTGCTGCTGAAACGCTCCTGATTGACCTCTCCTCGCTTCCGGTGAACCGGAGGCGAGGCTAATCTCCTGTTTCACCCCGCACTTTTTCTCACAACCTTCAACGTCCCGCCTCGAATTTGAGTATTATTGAGCGATAAAGTCGTGAAGGGATCCTCTATGAAGCAAATTCGAATGCTAGCCCAGTACTACGTCGACCTGATGATGAAGCTTGGACTGGTGCGTTTCTCCATGCTGCTGGCGCTGGCGCTGGTCGTTCTGGCGATTGTCGTGCAGATGGCCGTTACGATGGTTCTGCATGGTCAGGTCGAGAGTATCGACGTTATCCGCTCTATCTTCTTCGGCCTGCTCATTACCCCCTGGGCAGTCTATTTTCTTTCCGTGGTGGTCGAACAGCTTGAGGAGTCCCGTCAGCGCTTATCAAAACTGGTCGATAAGCTGGAGGAGATGCGCGAGCGCGACCTGAAGCTCAACGTTCAGCTTAAAGACAACATTGCTCAGTTGAATCAGGAAATTTCAGATCGTGAGAAGGCGGAGGCAGAGCGTCAGGCCACGCTGGAACAGCTGAAAATCGAAATGAAAGAGCGCGAGGTGACGCAGATCCAGCTTGAGCAGCAATCCTCCTTCCTGCGTTCATTCCTGGACGCTTCGCCGGATCTGGTATTCTACCGTAACGAAGATAAAGAATTTTCAGGCTGTAACCGCGCGATGGAGCTCCTGACCGGGAAAAGCGAGAAGCAGCTGATTCACCTCAAGCCGCAGGACGTTTACTCCGAAGAGGCGGCCGCCAAGGTCATGGAGACGGATGAAAAAGTGTTCCGCCATAACGTCTCGCTGACCTACGAACAGTGGCTGGATTACCCGGACGGGCGCAAAGCCTGCTTTGAGATCCGTAAGGTGCCGTACTATGACCGCGTCGGGAAGCGCCACGGCCTGATGGGCTTCGGCCGTGATATTACCGAGCGTAAGCGCTATCAGGATGCGCTGGAGCGCGCCAGCCGCGACAAGACCACCTTCATCTCCACCATCAGCCATGAGCTTCGTACGCCGCTTAACGGCATTGTGGGGCTGAGCCGCATTCTGCTGGACACCGACCTGACCGCAGAACAGGAAAAATACCTCAAAACGATTCATGTCTCGGCGGTCACGCTGGGTAATATCTTCAACGATATTATTGACATGGATAAGATGGAGCGCCGAAAGGTTCAGCTTGATAACCAGCCGGTTGATTTCACCAGCTTCCTTGCCGACCTGGAAAACTTGTCTGGTCTGCAGGCCCAGCAGAAGGGGCTGAATTTTGTCATGGATCCCACCCTGCCGCTGCCGCATAAAGTGATTACCGACGGCACGCGCCTGCGTCAGATCCTATGGAACCTTATCAGCAACGCGGTGAAATTTACCCAGAAGGGGCAGGTGGCGGTGCGTATTCGCTATGACGACGGGGACATGCTGCACTTCGAGGTGGAGGACTCCGGGATTGGTATTCCGCAGGAGGAGCAGGACAAGATTTTCGCGATGTACTACCAGGTGAAGGACAGCAACGGTGGAAAACCTGCCACTGGTACCGGAATCGGCCTGGCGGTGTCTAAGCGGCTGGCGAAGAGCATGGGCGGTGACATCACCGTTGCCAGCCAGGCGGGCAAAGGGTCAACCTTCACGCTGACGGTGCATGCGCCGGCGGTGGCGGAAGAGGTAGAGGATACCTTTGAAAATGACGATATGCCGCTGCCTGCGCTGCACGTCCTGCTGGTGGAGGATATTGAGCTTAACGTGATTGTAGCGCGCTCGGTGCTGGAAAAACTGGGCAACAGCGTGGATGTCGCGATGACCGGTAAAGCCGCGCTGGAGATGTTTACACCGGGTGAATATGACCTCGTTCTGCTGGATATTCAGTTGCCGGATATGACCGGGCTGGATATCTCGCGTGAACTGACGCGTCAGTACGCGGCTGATGAACTGCCGCCGCTGGTGGCGCTGACGGCAAACGTGCTGAAAGATAAAAAAGAGTATCTCGACGCCGGTATGCACGATGTACTCAGCAAGCCTCTGGCGGTGCCTGCTCTGACCGCCATGATCAAGAAGTTCTGGGATACCCACGATGAAGAGGAGAGCACCATGACGTCTGTTGATAGCGCAAAAGCCCAAACGATACTCGATACCGCGATGCTGGAGCAGTATATCGATCTGGTCGGCCCGAAACTGATTACCGACGGCCTGGCGGTGTTTGAAAAAATGATGCCGGGTTATCTGAGCGTGCTGGAGTCAAACCTGACGGCGCGTGACCAGAAGGGCATCGTGGAAGAAGGGCATAAAATCAAAGGCGCAGCCGGCTCGGTCGGGTTACGCCACCTGCAGCAGTTGGGTCAACAGATTCAGTCGCCTGATTTACCAGCTTGGGAAGATAACGTTGGTGATTGGGTTGAAGAGATGAAACAAGAGTGGCAGAACGATGTTGCGGTGCTTAAAGCCTGGGTGGATGCCAGAAAAAAATGACCCCGGCTAGACCGGGGTGCGCGAATACTGCGCCAACACCAGGGAAATCGTGGCTGCGCCTGTTTTTTAAAGTAATTTTCTAATGGGCGCCGCCGTAAAAATTTAGGCCGCACGCAGATAAGATAGCAAATCTTAAATGGTTTGTTACATGAATCAGTGAAATGTGTGAAGCATAGCGTTTTAATCAAAATTATTAATGTGCTTCAGCGAGTTGCAAAGAAGGATCGTCAAGATGAAAAAAATTGGTGTTGTCCTGAGCGGATGCGGTGTTTTTGATGGTTCAGAAATACATGAAGCCGTAATCACGCTGCTGGCCCTGACGAAACAGGGAGTAGAGGTTATCTGTTTTGCGCCCGACAAAAATCAGTCGGATGTGATTAACCATCTGACCGGCGAGCCGATGGCCGAAACGCGTAACGTGCTGATTGAAGCCGCGCGTATTGCCCGGGGAGAGATTCATCCGCTGGCGCAGGCAGATGCCGCTGAACTGGATGCGCTCATTGTGCCGGGCGGCTTCGGCGCCGCGAAAAATCTCAGCACCTTTGCTGCCGAAGGTGCCGCATGCACGGTGGACCCTGATCTAAAAGCGCTGACGCTGGCGATGCATGCCGCGGGCAAGCCGCTGGGCTTTATCTGTATTGCACCGGCCATGCTGCCAAATATTTTCGATTTTCCGTTACGGCTGACGATCGGAACCGATATTGATACCGCAGAGGTCGTCGAGGATATGGGGGGCGAACACGTTCCGTGCCCGGTCGATGACATTGTGGTGGATGAGGACAACAAAGTTGTCACCACGCCCGCGTATATGCTGGCGAAGAATATTGCGGAAGCCGCCGTGGGCATTGATAAGCTGGTCGCCCGGGTGCTGGTGCTGACGGAATGAGGCGACAGTTTTCCGCAGGCGCGTGGGTGAAATGCCTTCTTTTACGCATCGTTCTCGTCCTGGCGGTGTTCTGGGGAGGCGGGCTGGCCGTGTTCAGCATTTTGCCGGTACCGTTTTCAGCGGTCATGGTTGAGCGCCAGCTTAGCGCGTGGTTCTCCGGTGATTTCGGCTATGTTGCCCATTCTGACTGGGTAAGCATGGATGAAATTTCTCCGTTCATGGGGTTGGCGGTTATCGCGGCGGAAGATCAAAAATTCCCGGAGCACTGGGGGTTCGATGTGGCCGCGATTGAAAAGGCGCTGGCCCATAACGAACGTCACGAAAATCGCGTGCGCGGTGCGTCAACGCTGTCGCAGCAGACGGCTAAAAACCTGTTCCTGTGGGATGGCCGAAGCTGGGTGCGAAAAGGGCTGGAAGCGGGCCTGACCCTGGGAATGGAAACGGTCTGGAGCAAAAAGCGTATTCTGACCGTTTACCTTAATATCGCCGAGTTCGGCGACGGGGTATTTGGTGTCGAAGCTGCATCACAACGCTATTTTAATAAACCTGCCAGCAGGCTGAGCATGTCGGAGGCGGCGCTGCTCGCGGCTGTTCTGCCTAATCCTGTCCGCTTCAAGGCCAGCGCCCCGTCAGGGTACGTGCGAAGCCGTCAGGCGTGGATCATGCGCCAGATGCGCCAGCTGGGTGGGGAAGGGTTTATGGAGAGAAATGCGTTAATGTAGGGCGGGTAAGCGCAGCGCCACCCGCCAGAATAGCAGGCCTAATCTTCGTCGAACCCGGCGTTAAACAGCGCAACTACCGCTGCCAGAGCTTCCTCTTCCTGAGGTCCGGTGGCTTCAACCTCAATCTGACGCCCTTTGGCGGAGTCCAGCATCAGCAGCGCAATCACGCTGTTGGCTTCCGCTTCGGTGCCTTCGTCATTACGCAGCAGCACTTCTGCATCGAAACCCTGCATCAGCTCAAACAGCTTCATCGCCGGGCGTGCATGCATGCCCAGCTTATTGGTGATCTCAACGGTTTGTTTTACGGTCATGTTTTACGTTTTTCCAGCGTGCGATGACGGGACTGAACGTTCTTACCGCGCGAGCGGAAATAGTCGGCCAGCTGTTCGGCGATGTAGACCGAACGATGTTTACCGCCGGTACAGCCAATCGCCACTGTCAGGTAGCTACGATTGTTTGTCTCCAGCATAGGTAACCATAGCTCAAGGTAGCTTCGCGTCTGGTAGATAAAATTGTGAACTTCTGTGTGTCGGTCGAGGAACGCCGCCACGGGCTTATCCAGACCGGTCATTGGACGCAGTTTGGGATCCCAGTGCGGGTTCGGCAGGAAGCGCACGTCGAAAACATAGTCCGCATCAATCGGAATACCGTGCTTAAAGCCGAAAGATTCGAACACCATCGTCAGCTCGCGCTCGCGTTTGCCCAGCAGCCGGGTTCGCAGCATTTCCGCCAGCTCGTGAACGGACATCTCTGAGGTGTCGACAATCAGATCGGCACGAGAGCGCAGCGGCTCAAGCAGATCGCTCTCTTCGTCGATGGCGCTCTCCAGCGAGAGATTCTTGCTGGAAAGCGGGTGCAGACGGCGGGTGTCGCTGTAGCGGCGGATCAGGGTATTGCGGTCGGCATCAAGGAACAGCAGCTGAGGCGAGAACGCGTCAGGCAGGTTACTCATTGCCTGTTCGAAGATCTCTGGCGATTCCGGCATGTTACGAACGTCGATACTGACGGCGGCGGAGGTTTGTCTCTCCGCTAACGTGCGTGCCAGATCGGGCAATAACACGACCGGCAGGTTATCGACGCAGTAAAAACCCATGTCTTCCAGCGCGCGCAGAGCAACGGATTTCCCCGACCCTGAACGACCACTGACAATCATCAGCACCATGTTCCGTTTCTCCTCAGGACAACAGATGTGAAGGCCATCACCTGGTTATGCGTCATCCTGATTGCCTTCTGCTTCAGTGATAATTTGATAAAGCTCTTCATCACTTTGGGCTGAGCGCAGTCGACGGCAGATGGTTTTATCCGCCAGACGTTTAGCAACCAGCGAAAGCGTATGCAGGTGGGTCTTGGTCTGGTCGGCAGGCACCAACAGCGCGAAGAGGAGATCGACGGGCTGGTTATCAATGGCGTCAAAAGCGATTGGGGTTTCCAGCTGCACAAACACACCGACGGCACGCAGGGTGTCCTCTTCCAGCTTGCCGTGCGGGATCGCGATGCCGTTGCCGATACCGGTACTGCCCATCTTTTCACGGGTCAGAATGGCTTCGAACACCACCTGCGGCGGCAGGCCCAGCTGTTTTGCAGCCAATTCACTGATGATCTCCAGCGCACGTTTTTTGCTCTGGCAGTGAACGGCACTGCGGGTACATTCCTGGTTAAGGACATTGCTCAGTTGAAGAGCGGAATCGTTGTTCATCATAATTTCACCTAAGCGCTAACTGTACAAATGGCCCGTTGTGTTTCACAACAGGCCGTCCTGCACCCGTTAACTGCCCGGACAATTAGTGTTGTTTCAGTTTATCTTTATGTTTATTGAGCTGTCGCGCAAGCTTGTCAATCAAGCCGTCGATAGCCGCGTACATGTCTTGCCCTTCCGCACTGGCATGGAGTTCACCCCCGTTAACATGCAGGGTTGCATCCGAGATATGAGTCACTTTCTCCACTTTTAACACAACGTAGACCTGATTGATCCTTTCGAAATACTGCTCGAGTTTCGCGAACTTAGCGTTCACGAAGTCACGTAAAGCCTCAGTAATCTCGACGTTATGTCCTGTGATATTGAGCTGCATAGTGTCTTCCTTATCGGTTGTGTCAGACCAACTGTTTACGCTGGTTAGACGGCGGAATGGATAAAGACTCTCGATACTTCGCAACAGTACGACGTGCCACCATAATACCCTGATCGGACAGCATGGTGGTCAACTTACTGTCACTTAGTGGCTTCGCGGGGTTCTCCGCGGCGATCAACTTCTTCACCAGGGCGCGAATCGCCGTTGAGGAGGCTTCGCCGCCACCCTCGGTGTTCACGTGGCTGGAGAAGAAATACTTAAGCTCAAAAATACCGCGCGGACTGTGCAGATACTTCTGCGTAGTAACGCGGGAAATAGTGGATTCATGCATCTCGACGGCCTGGGCGATATCCGCCAGCACCATCGGCTTCATATACTCTTCGCCCTGCTCAAAGAAGGCCTGCTGCTGTTCGACGATGCAGCGGCTCACGCGTAGCAGGGTATCATTCCGGCTCTCCAGGCTCTTGATCAGCCATCGCGCTTCCTGAAGATTGCTGCGAATATATTGATTGTCGGAGTCGTTGCGCGCGCTGGTACACATGGAGGCGTATTGCTGGTTGATTTGCAGGCGAGGGATGCTGTCAGAGTTCAGTTCAACGACCCAGCGGTCATTGTGTTTTCTGACCAGCACGTCCGGGATAACGTACTCGGGTTCGCTGGTCTGGATCGACTGACCGGGACGCGGATCGAGGGACTGGATCAGATTTACCGCCTCTTTCAGCACCTCTTCCTTCAGGCGCGTCACGCGCATCAGGGTGCGGAAATCGTGGTTAGCCAGAAGATCCAGATGATCGCTGATGATTAAGCGAGCCTCATCGAGCCACGGCGTCTCTTTGCTGAACTGAGAAAGCTGGATCAGCAGACAGTCACGCAGGTCCTTCGCGGCCACCCCGACCGGATCGAAGCGCTGAATGCGTTTCAGTACCGCTTCAATCTCCTCAATCTCAATCTCTTCATCGCCCATGCTTTCCAGAATGTCGTCCAGCGTGACGGTCAAATAACCGGTGTCATCAACGGCGTCGACAATCGACGTGGCAATAGCGCGGTCGGTATCGGAGAAGGGGGTAAGCTCTACCTGCCACATCAGGTAATCCTGCAGCGACTGGGTGGTTTCGCCCTGGTAGACCGGTAGCTCGTCGTCCTGGTAGTCTGCACGCGTGCCGGAAGGGGTCCCGGCGGTATAGATTTCATCCCAGCTGGCATCCAGCGGAAGCTCGTCCGGCATCTCTTTTTGTTCGAGTGCATCCGCGGTGTCGAGCGCTTCTGTGTCCTGTGACTGCTGGGTATCTACCTCGTCATGAAGATCGGCTTGCTCCAGCAGGGGATTGCTGTCCAGCGCCTGCTGGAGCTCCTGCTGGAGTTCTAAGGTGGACAGTTGCAACAGACGAATTGCCTGCTGTAACTGCGGCGTCATCGCCAGCTGTTGGCTGAGCCTTAATTGCAAACCTTGCTTCATGTTCAGAGCATTTTTCTCCGGTTCGGCGTTACGTTACCTCTACCCTATCAGAGTCTGAAGTCTTCCCCAAGATAGACGCGCTTAACATGATCGTCTTCGAGGATCTGCTGCGGCGTACCGTGAGCGATCAGATTGCCCTGGCTCACGATATACGCACGTTCACATACCGCCAGCGTTTCACGAACGTTGTGGTCTGTGATCAGCACGCCAAGTCCGCTGTCACGCAGATGCTCGATAATGCGTTTAATGTCGATAACGGAGATCGGGTCAACGCCCGCAAACGGTTCATCCAGAAGGATAAACTTCGGATTGGCGGCCAGCGCGCGCGCAATCTCAACACGCCGGCGTTCCCCCCCGGACAAGGCCTGGCCCAGGCTGTCGCGCAGGTGTTCGATATGAAACTCTTCCATCAGCTCGTTGGCGCGATCCTGACGCTGTTCGTTGGTCAGGTCGTCGCGAATTTGCAGGACTGCCATCAGGTTATCAAAAACGCTCAGACGACGGAAAATAGAAGCTTCCTGCGGCAGATAGCCGATGCCACGGCGCGCGCGCGCGTGCAGCGGCAGCAGGCTGATATCTTCATCGTCGATGATGATGTTGCCGGCATCGCGCGGGACAATACCCACCACCATGTAGAAGGTGGTGGTTTTACCCGCACCGTTCGGGCCAAGCAGGCCCACAATTTCACCGGAGTTGACGGTCAGACTGACATCTTCTACGACACGGCGGCCCTTATAGGCCTTCGCGAGATTTTTTGCAGTTAATGTTGCCATAGCGAATTAGTTACTCTTCTTCTGTGCCGGGGCCTGGCCCTTGCCTTTGTCCTGCAGCTGCGACGGAACCAGCACGGTGGTTACGCGTTTGCCTTTCTCGCTGGAGGCCTGCATTTTTTGCTCTTTCACCAGATAGGTAATCTGGTCACCGGTAATATTGCTGTCCAGCTGTTCCAGATACGCGTTTCCGGTCAGGATGACCAGGTCCTTCGCCAACTCATAGTGCATATGCGAGGCGTGGCCCTTCACCGGCTTGCCGTTGTCCTGCATCTGGTAGAAGGTGGCCGGGTTGCCGTAACCATCAATGATCTCTTTGCCCTGCTCGCCGCCCGGACGGGTAACGACCACTTTATCGGCGTTAATTTTGATGGTCCCCTGAGTCATGACGACGTTACCCGTGAAGGTGACGACGTTACCCTGCATATCGAGAGACTGGGTGTCGGACTCGATATGGATCGGCTGGTCGGTATCGCCCGTTACAGCAAGCGCGGGGAGACTGGCCGCCAGCATCGCGCTGGCGATAATTACTTTAAGGCTGAGTTTGTTTGTTTTGAATTTCATAGGAGGTTCTAACCTTTTCAATCAGCTCGGCGTTCTTGCTGCGTAAGTTCCCGCGCATTCTTAAACCGCTGGAATTAAATGTTGTGCCATACAGTGTGACCAGATCCTGCGACGTCACGTCCTGGGTTACCAGGTTGATCTGGGCATTATCCGTCGTAATTTTTCGCAGTTGCGAGTCAGCGGTCAGGGCGTTGACTTCAACGTGGCCATACAGATAAAGCATACGATCATTTGTCAGTTTGGCCCGATCTGACTTAATTGACCACGTCGGCACTTTGTCTTTATCGAAAGTGGTCATGACAGGTTGGGTAAACCACGAAACGCCGTCATCGGAAAAGTATTCAACGTGCTGGGCAATCAGGCGATAATTCAGCGCACCTTCCGGGCTATAGACCACGGTGTCACTGTGATCGCTTTTATAGGTTGGATCGTTATTGTTGACGACTTCCGTTTGCGTATCGTCGCGATCGGCAAGGTTCACGCCAATCAATACCAGTGCGACAAGCGAAAGCAGAATGATAACCCAACGTCTGGTTTTACTCATATCGATTGCCCTTTGGCTTCATCAAGCTTGCCCTGCGCCAGCAGAAGCAGATCGCAGACTTCACGGACGGCACCCCGGCCACCGTTGATGTGGGTAACGTAGTCAGCGCGCGGGATTAACAGCGGATGAGCATCAGCAACCGCGATGCTGAGACCGACTTCAGCCATCACAGGCCAGTCAATCAGGTCGTCCCCGACGTAGGCCACGTTTTCCGGTGCGATAGCCAGTTTACCCAGTAAATCATTGAACGCTGCCATCTTATCGGATTGACCCTGGTAAAGATGGGTAATGCCTAAGGTTTCACAGCGGTCTTCTACCAGTTTAGCTTTTCGTCCGGTGATGATAGCAACCTCGATACCCGAGGTGAGCGCACAGCGGATACCGTAGCCGTCGCGAACGTTAAACGCTTTCAGCTCTTCACCATTATTGCCCATGTAAATCAGGCCATCGGAAAGTACGCCATCCACATCCAGAATGAGCAGACGAATATTTTCCGCCTTTGCCATCATCTGGGTACTGACCGGACCATAACAGGTTGCAAGGGATGCACCCGCATTACTCATTGTCTTATCCTTTATTACACTACGCCAGCGCGCAGCAGATCATGCATATGTACCACACCCAGCAACTGGTCGCCATCGGCAACCATAACGGAGGTGATATGGCGGGACTGCATCAGGTTCAGCACATCCACGGCCAGCGTTCCCGGACGCACGCGAATGCCGCCGGGCGTCATCACATCGGCAATGCCGAGCGTGCGGACATCTACACCCATGTCGAACACGCGACGCAGGTCGCCATCGGTGAAGATCCCCTGAATTTTCATCAGATCGTCGCACACGACCGTCATACCCAAATTCTTACGGGTGATTTCCAGCAGCGCATCACGCAGGGAGGCTTCTTTGCTGACGTGAGGGATCTCATCCCCGGTGTGCATAATATCGTTTACCCGCAGCAGCAGCTTGCGCCCCAGCGCGCCGCCCGGATGGGAGAGCGCGAAATCTTCCGGCGTAAAACCGCGGGCTTCAAGCAGCGCGACGGCAAGCGCATCACCCATGACCAGCGCGGCGGTGGTGCTGGACGTTGGCGCCAGGCCGAGCGGGCAGGCCTCTTTCGGTACTTTAACGCACAGATGAATATCGGCCGCACGCGCCATGCTACTTTCCGGACGGCTGGTCATGCAAATCAGCGGCACCTGCAGACGCTTCAGTACGGGGATCAATGCCAGAATTTCATTGGACTCACCGGAGTTGGACAGCGCGATAACGACATCCTGCGGCGTGACCATCCCCAGGTCGCCGTGCGCGGCTTCCCCCGGGTGTACAAAGAAGGACGAGGTTCCGGTGCTGGCAAACGTTGCCGCCATTTTGCGCCCAATGTGGCCGGACTTGCCCATCCCCATCACCACGACTTTCCCGGCACAGTAGAATATCTTCTCACATGCCAGACTAAAATCCTGATTAATGTACTGATCTAACTGCGCCAGACCTTCACGTTCAATCTCCAGAACCTCTTTGCCTGCTTTCTGAAAGTCAAAACCCGGCTGCAATTCTATTTGCGACATAATGCGTTTCCGTTTACCCAGAGAGAAGAGGCGAGAGCCAGTACAGCATCGCCATCCATACGATAAATCCACCCGTCAGCAGCGCGCCTGCGCCTTTGCCGATCTGGCGTTGCCGCCGCCAGCAGAGCAGGGCAAATATCACGCTGACCAGCAACATCACCCCGTAATCGCGTGAAAACGCCAGAGGATTAAACGGCCCCGGCGTAATCAGAGCCGGCAGGCCCATGACAATCGCGATATTAAATATGTTGGAGCCGATGATATTACCAATGGCGATGTCATCTTCCCCTTTACGCGCCCCCGCAATGGCGGTGGCCAGCTCCGGCAGGCTGGTGCCGATAGCAATAACCGTCAGGCCAATCGTCAGTTCGCTCATGGCGAAATAGTTCGCCAGTACCGTCGCGTTATCCACGACCATGCGCGTTGCCATCGGCATTATAATCAGCGCAACGCCAAGCCAGAGGAGGGCGACCGGCAGCGTGCCTTCCCGCGGGAGTTCGGCAACCTGTTCACGCGTCAGGCTATCCTGACCCTGTTTTTCCGCCTGGCGGGCAATTTTAACACTATACAGTAACCAGATGACGGCCAACGCCAGCAGGAAAATGCCGTCGCTATAGCTCAGTACGCCATCATAAAATACGCACCCTGCCAGCAGGCTTACGACTAACATTAGCGGCAATTCACGGCGCAGAACATCAGAATGCACGCGAAATGGATGGAGCAGTGCCGCAAGGCCTAAAATCAGTAATATATTGACGATGTTAGAGCCAATCGCGGTGCCAATTGCCAGGTCTAACTGACCATGCAGCGACGCCGAGACGGAGACGATGATTTCAGGAAGTGACGTGCCAACGCTGACCACGGTCATCCCGATGACTACAGGCGGTACACCCGTCAGGCGACACAGGATAGATGCAGCAAAGACTAAACGGTCAGCACTGTAGACCACTAACAGTAAACCAATGATTAACAGTGCTGTTGCTAAAAGCATCAAAAGTCCTTTCTTCAGGTATACTTGTCGGTCCATCGCGCGGGAATGGCTGGACTGCATACGGTCTGAGGCGTAACGAATTCCTAATTTTGACTTTATGCGCCGGAAAAGTAAAACAAATGCCAGCTTTCGCTAACCTCAACGGCTAATATTCTGTAAAAATGCGGGGTTAAGGGCTGATTCAGGCTGCACGTCTTAACGTGAGCAGGGTAAGAAAGGAACTATAAATGAGCCAAACGATGGCGAATATCGTCGATGTCCGCGGTGTGAGTTTTTCTCGCGGCAATCGACTGATATTCGATGATATTTCGTTGACCGTACCGCGTGGCAAAATCACCGCCATCATGGGGCCGTCCGGGATCGGTAAAACGACCCTCCTGCGCCTTATTGGTGGTCAGATCCCACCGGATAGCGGTGAAATCCTCTTCGATGGCGAAAACGTCCCGGAGATGTCGCGCTCTCGCCTGTATACTGTCCGCAAACGTATGAGTATGCTCTTTCAGTCGGGGGCGTTGTTCACCGACATGAACGTCTTTGATAACGTGGCCTATCCGCTGCGCGAGCATACTAGCCTGCCGCCTGAGCTGCTGAAAAGCACGGTGATGATGAAGCTTGAAGCTGTGGGGTTGCGGGGAGCCGCGAAGCTAATGCCTTCGGAGCTGTCCGGCGGGATGGCGCGCCGCGCCGCGCTGGCGCGAGCCATTGCATTAGAGCCCGATTTAATCATGTTCGACGAACCGTTCGTCGGGCAGGATCCCATCACGATGGGCGTGCTGGTAAAGCTCATCTCTGAACTGAACAGCGCGCTCGGCGTCACCTGTATCGTGGTGTCTCACGATGTACCGGAAGTGTTGAGCATTGCCGATTACGCCTATATCGTGGCGGACAAAAAGATCGTTGCACACGGTAGCGCCCAGGCGCTGCAGGAAAATTGCGATCCACGCGTGCGGCAGTTCCTCGACGGTATTGCTGACGGACCCGTACCGTTCCGCTACCCGGCGGGCGATTATCGTGACGATTTACTGGGAATAGGGAGTTAAGCCACTCATGCTGTTAAATGCGTTGGCCGCTCTCGGACACCGTGGCATAAAAACCATCAGGACGTTCGGGCGTGCCGGATTGATGTTATTCAACGCGCTGGTCGGCAAGCCGGAGTTTAGCAAGCACGCCCCTCTGCTGGTGCGTCAGCTTTATAATGTCGGCGTTCTGTCGATGCTCATCATTATTGTTTCCGGTCTGTTTATCGGCATGGTGCTGGGGCTGCAGGGCTACCTTGTTCTGACAACCTACAGTGCGGAAACCAGCCTCGGAATGCTGGTGGCGCTTTCGCTGCTGCGCGAATTGGGTCCGGTTGTGGCGGCACTGCTGTTTGCCGGACGCGCTGGGTCGGCATTAACGGCTGAGATTGGCCTGATGCGTGCGACCGAGCAGCTCTCCAGCATGGAAATGATGGCAGTCGATCCGCTGCGTCGCGTGATCTCGCCGCGTTTCTGGGCGGGGGTGATCTCGCTCCCGCTACTGACTATTCTGTTTGTCGCCGTGGGGATCTGGGGCGGTTCGCTGGTTGGGGTCCACTGGAAAGGCATCGATGCCGGCTTCTTCTGGTCCGCGATGCAGGATGCCATCGACCTGCGAATGGATCTGGTTAACTGCCTGATTAAAAGCGTGGTGTTTGCCATTACGGTCACCTGGATTGCATTGTTCAATGGTTACGATGCCATCCCGACTTCGGCGGGCATTAGCCGTGCAACTACACGTACTGTCGTACATTCGTCGCTGGCCGTACTGGGCCTGGATTTTGTGCTCACCGCACTGATGTTTGGGAATTGAGTTCATGCAAACGAGAAAAAATGAAATTTGGGTCGGCGTTTTCCTGCTGCTGGCGCTGCTGGCGGCGCTGTTTATCTGCCTGAGAGCGGCGGATATCACCTCAGTACGCACCGAGCCGACGTATCGCATCTATGCCACGTTCGATAACATCGGCGGGCTGAAGGCGCGTTCACCGGTCCGCATTGGCGGCGTGGTGATCGGCCGCGTATCTGACATTACGCTCGATGAGAAAACGTATCTGCCGCGCGTTGCGATGGATATCGAAGAACGTTACAACCACATTCCGGACACCAGCTCCCTTTCTATCCGTACTTCCGGCCTGCTGGGTGAACAATATCTGGCACTTAACGTCGGCTTTGAAGATCCTGAGCTGGGAACGACTATCCTTAAAGACGGTAGCGTTATCCAGGATACGAAGTCCGCGATGGTGCTGGAGGACATGATTGGTCAGTTCCTTTACAACAGTAAAGGGGATGATAAAAAGTCTGACGATGCCCCTGCGCAGAGTGAAGACCATACCAACGTTGCGCCGACCCCTGGTGCTGCGAATTAATTCAGGAGAAGTCATTCATGTTTAAACGACTGTTAATGGTTGCCATGCTGGTCATTGCCCCTCTCACTGCGGCACATGCTGCGGATCAGAGCAACCCGTACAAACTGATGGACGAAGCTGCGAAGAAAACCTTCGACCGTCTCAAAAACGAACAGCCAAAAATTCGCGCGAATCCTGACTATCTGCGTGACGTGGTTGACCAGGAACTGCTGCCGTATGTGCAGATCAAATATGCGGGAGCGTTGGTGCTCGGCCGCTATTACAAAGACGCCACCCCGGCGCAGCGTGAGGCCTATTTTGCCGCATTCCGTGAATACCTGAAGCAGGCTTACGGCCAGGCGCTGGCGATGTACCACGGTCAGACCTATCAGATCGCCCCGGAGCAGCCGCTGGGTGATGCGACCATCGTGCCTATTCGCGTAACGATCATCGATCCTAACGGCCGTCCGCCGGTGCGCCTGGATTTCCAGTGGCGTAAAAACAGCCAGACCGGCCACTGGCAGGCGTATGACATGATCGCCGAAGGCGTAAGCATGATCACCACCAAGCAGAACGAGTGGAGCGACCTGCTGCGCACCAAGGGCATTGATGGCCTGACCGCACAGCTGCAGTCCATTGCTCGTCAGAAAATTACCCTGGACGAGAAGAAGTAATGTCGCAGCAACTCCGCTGGTCGCGTGAAGGTGAGACGTTAAGGCTGTCCGGTGAGCTGGACCAGGATCTGCTGAACCCACTGTGGGATAAACGCCAGGAGGCGATGCAGGGCGTGACGCTTATCGACTTAACCGACGTCACGCGGGTGGATACGGCAGGCGTTGCGCTGCTCGCCCATCTGGTTGCCGTGGGCAAAAAGCAGGGAACAAGCGTCATGCTTCATGGCGCGAGTGACAATGTCGTTACCCTTGCGCAACTCTACAATCTGCCTCAGGACGTACTGCCTCGTTAATATTTTCAGTGCGTTACTTCCGAAAGCCCTGACAGTTTCATCGTCGGGGCTTTTTGCTTGTTTAAGACGACGCCACTTTGCTCTAAGATGTTGGGCTTGTTTTCACTATCAGATGATTAAGAGCCCATGGAAAATCATGAAATCCAGACAGTGCTGATGAATGCACTCTCCCTTCAGGAAGCCCACGTCACTGGCGATGGCAGTCACTTCCAGGTTATTGCTGTGGGTGAGATGTTCGACGGTATGAGCCGTGTGAAGAAGCAGCAGGCTGTGTACGCGCCGCTGATGGAATATATTGCGGATAACCGCATCCACGCCCTGTCGATTAAAGCGTTCACCCCGCAAGAGTGGGCACGCGATCGCAAACTAAACGGTTTTTGAGCTGAGGGCGACAGGCCCGCAGCACGGTTGAATTTATAAGAGAGCACACAATGGATAAATTTCGTGTACAGGGGCCAACGCGTCTCCAGGGCGAAGTCACAATTTCTGGCGCGAAGAACGCCGCGCTGCCAATCCTCTTTGCTGCGCTGCTCGCGGAAGAGCCGGTAGAAATTCAGAACGTACCGAAGCTGAAAGATATCGACACGACCATGAAGTTGCTCACCCAGTTGGGCACTAAAGTTGAGCGCAACGGTTCCGTCTGGATCGACGCCAGCAACGTGAACAACTTCTCTGCGCCTTACGATCTGGTTAAAACCATGCGTGCATCTATCTGGGCGCTTGGCCCGCTGGTGGCACGTTTCGGTCAGGGTCAGGTTTCGCTGCCGGGCGGTTGCGCCATCGGCGCGCGTCCGGTTGACCTGCATATCTTTGGCCTGGAGAAACTGGGCGCAGAGATCAAGCTGGAAGAGGGTTACGTTAAGGCCTCCGTCAACGGTCGTCTGAAAGGCGCGCACATTGTCATGGACAAAGTGAGCGTAGGCGCTACCGTCACCATCATGTCTGCGGCAACGCTGGCAGAAGGTACCACCATCATCGAAAACGCCGCGCGCGAACCGGAGATCGTGGATACCGCCAATTTCCTCGTGGCGCTGGGCGCGAAGATTTCCGGCCAGGGTACCGACCGCATCACCATTGAAGGCGTTGAGCGTCTGGGCGGTGGTGTGTATCGCGTTCTGCCGGACCGTATCGAAACCGGCACCTTCCTGGTGGCTGCGGCGATCTCTGGCGGTAAGATTGTCTGCCGTAATGCACAGCCAGACACTCTGGATGCCGTTTTGGCGAAGCTGCGTGAAGCGGGTGCCGATGTCGAAACCGGTGAAGACTGGATCAGCCTCGACATGCACGGCAAGCGTCCTAAAGCGGTGACAGTGCGCACGGCTCCGCATCCGGCATTCCCGACCGATATGCAGGCACAGTTCACTCTGCTGAACCTGGTTGCCGAAGGAACCGGTGTGATTACCGAGACGATTTTCGAGAACCGTTTTATGCACGTACCGGAACTGATCCGTATGGGTGCACATGCTGAGATCGAAAGTAACACCGTGATTTGCCATGGCGTTGAGAAACTGTCCGGTGCTCAGGTAATGGCAACGGATCTGCGTGCGTCTGCAAGCCTGGTGCTGGCGGGCTGTATCGCGGAAGGCACAACGGTGGTTGATCGTATTTATCACATCGATCGTGGCTATGAACGTATTGAAGACAAACTGCGCGCGCTGGGTGCCAATATCGAGCGTGTGAAGGGCGAGTAATCGTTCCGGCAGCCCCCTGCCAGAAATGACCGGGGGGTTGCTATTCCTGTCAAAAAAACCGTTATCCCTGCGGTTCTGTTTTTGCTTTTCTCTGGCGCATCATGCGCGTTCTGTCGATAAATTCATGAGTAACAGGATCGTGATAACGTGAAGGCCAGATCACCCACGGGTGCGTTTCCAGCGCCGTCGCGATAATCAATTCTCCCTTTGGCCAGGGGCGGGTCAGGGCGTTGGCCAGGGTGGAAGAACTCAGACCATGGCGGCGGGACTCTGCTGCAAGTGACGTACCTCTTTTGCGCAGTGCCGCAATGATATCTGCCGTATGCCAGTCGATAAATTTCGTATCCATAACGCTGTCCTTAAGTTCGGATTCACCTACGCCGTTTCTTCTGAAACGACTGGCTTACTATACCCATTTCGACTTCTTGTTCTAAAAAGTTCGCGTTACTTGAAGGGATATTCAGAATAAGACATGGCTTTATTCATGCGGGCTCTAACCCGATTCATTTACATGAATGCGGAATTTACTGGTGCGTTTTTGAACCTCCCCGCGATGGATACGGGGAGGTGGGGGCAAGATTAACGGTCGCGTTGAACAGCGATGTGGGCAAGACCAATCAGAGCATCGCGCCATGGGCTGTCTGGAATAACCTGGAGAGCTTCGATGGCTTTGTCAGCCTCTTCTTCAGCACGCTGACGCGTCCATTCCAGCGAGCCGCAGATGGCCATCGTTTCCAGTACAGGTTCCAGAAGATGGCGACCATTTCCCTGTTCGATCGCCTCACGGATCATTTTCGCCTGGTCGGCCGTTCCGTGACGCATCGCGTGAAGCAGCGGCAGGGTCGGTTTGCCTTCGTTCAGGTCATCGCCAACGTTTTTGCCGAGCGTTTCGCCGTCCGCGCTGTAGTCCAGCAAATCATCAATCAGCTGGAAGGCAGTACCCAGGTAGCGCCCATAATCCTGCAGTCCTTTTTCCTGCGCCTCGGAACAGCCAGCCAGGATGCCGGAACACTGGGCTGCCGCTTCAAACAGGCGCGCTGTTTTGCTGTAGATAACGCGCATGTAGTTTTCTTCGGTGATATCAGGGTCATTGACGTTCATCAGCTGCAGCACTTCGCCTTCAGCGATGACGTTGACGGCTTCGGACATCACCTCGAGCACTTTCAGAGAACCCAGGCTGGTCATCATCTGGAAGGCGCGGGTATAGATAAAGTCCCCGACCAGAACGCTGGCGGCGTTCCCGAAGGCAGCGTTTGCCGTGGCCTTGCCACGACGCATATCGGATTCATCCACAACATCGTCATGCAGAAGCGTCGCGGTGTGAATAAATTCGATCAGCGCGGCGATCGTCACGTGGGCATTTCCCTGATAGCCAACGGCTCTGGCAGCCAGAATGGCAATCATCGGGCGAATGCGTTTACCGCCGCCGCTGACAATGTAATAGCCCAACTGATTGATCAGTTGAACGTCAGAGTTGAGTTGCTCCAGGATTGCTGCATTTACACCCGCCATATCTTGCGCGGTTAACTCGTTGATTTTTTCTAAATTCATCGCAAAAGCCGGGCTTTTTATCCTGTTGATCCCATCTTAAATGGGGTAACGAAGGGTTTCGGTTTATCAATAGTAGTGCTGATTGTACTGAAAAAACGGCTCAGATAAACGTTACCGTACGTGTTGTGTTTTTTTTCTTCATGTATTGACGGTAGCACTTGTCAAAGGCTCGCGTTTTGCGTAATATTCGCGCCCTATTGTGAATATTTATAGCGCACTCTGATTCATACGAGGACGTGCGCGGAAGCGGAGTTTATATGTACGCGGTTTTCCAAAGTGGTGGTAAACAACACCGAGTAAGCGAAGGTCAGACCGTTCGCCTGGAAAAGCTGGACATCGCAACTGGCGAATCTGTTGAGTTCGCAGAAGTTCTGATGATCGCAAACGGTGAAGAAGTCAAAATCGGCGTTCCTTTCGTTGATGGCGGCGTTATCAAAGCTGAAGTTGTTGCACACGGTCGTGGCGAGAAAGTTAAAATCGTTAAGTTTCGTCGTCGTAAACACTACCGTAAGCAGCAGGGCCACCGTCAGTGGTTCACTGATGTGAAAATTACTGGCATCAGCGCCTAAGACCTGAGGAGAGATTTAAATGGCACATAAAAAGGCTGGCGGCTCCACACGTAACGGTCGCGATTCAGAAGCTAAACGCCTGGGCGTTAAGCGTTTCGGTGGCGAATCCGTTCTGGCGGGTAGCATCATCGTTCGTCAACGTGGTACCAAATTCCACGCTGGCAACAACGTAGGTTGCGGTCGTGACCACACTCTGTTTGCTAAAGCAGACGGTAAAGTGAAATTTGAAGTTAAAGGCCCGAACAACCGTAAATACATCAGCATCGTTGCTGAGTAAGGTTTTCTCGGTCCGGTAACGGATTAAAGCCCCGCAACGTGTTGCGGGGCTTTTTACATTGGAAACCCGGAAAATTTTCTGTAGGGAAAACGGGCATGAAGCAGCAGGCCAGCATTGGTATTCTTTTGGCGCTCACGACCGCAATGTGCTGGGGTGCGCTGCCAATTGCAATGAAGCAGGTACTGGAAGTGATGGAGCCGCCTACGGTGGTCTTTTATCGCTTCCTGATGGCAAGCATTGGTCTCGGGACCATCCTTGCGGTTAAAGGCAAGCTTCCACCGCTACGGCTCTTCCGCAAACCTCGATGGCTGGTGTTACTGGCCATTGCGACGGGCGGTCTGTTCGGTAACTTTATCCTGTTCAGCTCTTCCCTGCAGTATTTGAGCCCTACGGCGTCTCAGGTGATTGGTCAGCTTTCGCCTGTCGGCATGATGGTCGCGAGCGTGTTCATCCTCAAAGAGAAGATGCGCGGGACGCAGATTATCGGGGCAAGCATGCTGCTATGCGGCCTGGTGATGTTCTTCAACACCAGCCTGATCGAGATTTTTACCCGGCTTACGGACTACACCTGGGGCGTGATCTTCGGCGTGGGTGCAGCAACGGTCTGGGTGAGCTATGGCGTCGCGCAAAAGGTGTTATTGCGTCGCCTGGCCTCACAGCAGATCCTTTTTTTGCTGTACACTTTGTGTACAGTGGCATTATTGCCGTTAGCGAAGCCGGGCGTTATTACCCAGCTGAGCGACTGGCAACTGGCGTGCCTCATTTTTTGTGGGCTTAACACGCTGGTCGGTTATGGCGCGCTGGCGGAAGCGATGGCGCGCTGGCAGGCAGCACAGGTGAGCGCATTGATCACGCTTACCCCGCTGTTTACGCTGTTATTTTCAGATTTGTTATCAATGGCCTGGCCCGATGTCTTCGTCAGACCGATGCTCAACCTGTTGGGCTATCTCGGTGCGTTTGTCGTGGTTGCGGGCGCGATGTATTCCGCCATTGGTCATCGTCTTTGGGGACGTTGGCGCAAAAATGAAGCGGTTGTATACCCAAAATAATTCGCGTTGCAGGAAGGCGGCAAGAGAGCGAATCCCCAGGAACATAGATAACTATGTGACTGGGGTGAGTGAGCGCAGCCAACGCGCATGCAGCGTGAATTATGAAGGGTATGTAGTTCCCGGCTCAGGCGAATGATTTACGGAGAGTAAAATGAAGTTTGTTGATGAAGCGACGATCCTGGTCGTAGCTGGTGATGGCGGCAACGGTTGCGTGAGCTTCCGCCGTGAAAAGTATATCCCTCGTGGCGGCCCTGACGGCGGCGACGGTGGCGATGGTGGTGACGTGTGGCTGGAGGCGGATGAAAACCTCAACACGCTGATCGACTACCGCTTTGAAAAATCCTTCCGCGCAGAACGCGGACAGAACGGCCAGAGCCGTGACTGTACCGGTAAACGCGGTAAAGACGTGACCATTAAGGTTCCGGTTGGTACGCGCGTTATCGATCAGGGCACCGGTGAAACCATGGGCGATATGACCAAACACGGTCAGCGCCTGATGGTGGCGAAAGGCGGCTGGCACGGTCTGGGTAACAGCCGTTTCAAATCTTCCGTTAACCGTACCCCGCGTCAGAAAACGATGGGTACCCCGGGTGATAAGCGCGACCTGCAGCTGGAGCTGATGCTGCTGGCTGACGTGGGCATGCTGGGTATGCCAAACGCAGGTAAATCGACGTTCATTCGCGCCGTCTCTGCGGCCAAGCCAAAAGTAGCGGACTATCCGTTTACCACGCTGGTACCAAGCCTCGGCGTTGTCCGTATGGATAACGAGAAGAGCTTTGTGGTCGCCGATATTCCGGGCCTGATTGAAGGCGCCGCGGAAGGCGCTGGTCTGGGTATTCGCTTCCTGAAGCACCTTGAGCGTTGCCGCGTACTGTTGCACCTCATCGACATCGATCCGATCGACGGTTCCGATCCGGTTGAAAACGCCCGTATCATTATCGGTGAGCTGGAAAAATACAGCGAAAAACTGGCGAGTAAGCCACGCTGGCTGGTCTTCAACAAGATCGACCTGATGGATAAAGCGGAAGCCGAAGCGAAAGCCAAAGCGATTGCCGAAGCAATGGGCTGGGAAGATAAATACTACCTTATCTCCGCGGCAAGTCAGGTTGGCGTGAAAGATCTCTGCTGGGATGTGATGACCTTCATCATTGAGAACCCTGTCGTTCAGGCTGAAGAAGCGAAACAGCCAGAAAAAGTCGAATTCATGTGGGATGACTACCACCGCCAGCAGCTCGAAGAGCTGGAAGCGGAAGAGGAAGACGACTGGGACGATGACTGGGATGAAGACGACGAAGAAGGCGTCGAGTTCATCTACAAGCACTAATGTCTGTCCAAAGCCCCCATCAGGGGGCTTTTTTCATTCCAGCGTTGAGGGCAGCCAGCAGCTTGCTATCAGGCCGCCTTCAGCACCATTCTCCAGCATCAGCTTACCGTGATGAAGCTGCAGGATGCGCTGTACGATACTCAGGCCCAGGCCGCTGCCGCCGTAACGCTGATCGAGGCGACGGAACGGCTCCGTGATCGACTGTCGATGCGCTTCGTCAATACCAGGCCCCTGATCGATAACGCTGAGCTGCGTACCGCCTTCGACCTCGGTAAGCGTCACGGTAATCGTGGTGCCTGTCGGGCTGTAGCGCCCGGCATTCTCCAGCAGGTTGCGCAGCATCAGCCGCAGCAGTACCGCGTCTCCCTGAACCGTGAGCGCGCTTTTAGCAGGCCAAATCACCGTATGCTCTTTGGCTTCATGCTCAAGACCAAGAGGCGTGATAATGGTGTCCGTCCAGTTGATGGTTTCATAGTGGCCGCTCGCCATTGCCTGCCCTGCACGGGCCAGCATCAGCAGTTGCTCAACGGTGTGCATTAGCTGGTCAATACGGCTGATGAGCGTCGTGGCCTGCGTAGAGCCTGACTGGGCCATGAGCTCCAGATGGAGCCTGATTCCGGCAAGAGGCGTTCGCAGTTCATGGGCGGCGTCAGCCGTGAAGAGACGCTCCTGCTGAATGGTACTGTCCAGCCTGGCGAGTAGCTGATTGAGCGAGGTGGTAACGGCGCCGATTTCTTCCATGTCGGAATACATAGGAAGTGGGGTTAGGTTATCCGCCGAACGGTTAGCCAGGCTCACGCGCAGTTTGTTCAGCGGTCGGGTTATCCAGGTGACCGCCCAGAACGAGAAAAACAACGTAAACCCAACCATCACCAGGGAAGGAACCAGCAGCGAGGCAATCGCTTCGCGGATCTCTTTCTCAACGTGGTTGTTACGCGATTTTGCCGACAGCGTTTCGTTCACCAGAAAGCCAATCTGCTCGCGGCTTTCGTGCCACAACCAAATGACGCTTATCAGCTGGAAAAATAACAGAATGACCGCCAGCAACACCATTAATCGCCGACGCATGCTGTTCATTTCTGGCTCTCCAGGCGGTAGCCAACGCCGCGGACGGTTTTAATCCGGTCTTTGCCGAGCTTACGACGCAGGTTATGGATGTGGACTTCCAGGGTATTTGACCCCGGATCGTCCTGCCAGGAATAGATATCCTGCTGAAGGGTTTCTCTGTGTACCGTTTGTCCGCTTCGCATGATCAGACGCGTCAGCAAGGCGAACTCTTTTGGTGTGACTTCAACGGGCTGGGACTGGCGCAATACCTGCTGGGTTTGCAGATTCAGGGTAATGTCCCCGTCGGTTAGTAAGTTATCACTATGGCCCTGATAACGGCGTATTAACGCTCGCACCCGAGCCTGAAGTTCTGCAAGCGCAAAGGGCTTCACCAGGTAATCATCGGCGCCAGCATCAAGGCCGGTAATACGATCTTCAATGGCGTCGCGTGCCGTCAGGATTAACACCGGATTGGCGATGCCCCGGCGACGCCACTGGGTAAGCAACGTCGCGCCGTCTTTGTCCGGCAAGCCCAGGTCAAGGATCACCAGGCTGTATTCGCCGCTCTGGATCAGGGCATCTGCTTCTGCCGCGGTGCCGGCACAGTCCAGGGCATAGCCTTCATTGGCGAGTCCCAGAGCCAGTCCTTCCTGTAATAACAGATCGTCTTCAACTATAAGTAGTTTCATCGCTAGTTATTCTGGTAGATGTCTTTATAAAGCCTGCTTTCGAAGCGAACCAGTGGAATACGGCGGTTGCGCTGGTCGGTCGGTTCGACGGCATAGCCGGAAAGATACTGCACGAATGCCATGCGCTGTCCGCTGGCGGTCGTGATGAACCCTGCCAGGTTATACACCCCCTGCAGTGAACCTGTTTTCGCGGAGACTTTGCCATCCACACCTGCCGCGTGAAGCCCGGCGCGGTACTGCAGCGAACCGTCGTGTCCGGCAAGCGGCAGCATTGAGATAAAGTTTAGCTCAGTGTCATGTTGTGCAATGTACTGAAGCACCTGCATCATGGTGGCCGGGGCAATCAGGTTATGACGCGATAATCCTGAACCATCAACGGCGATAGTGTTACCCAGATCGATTCCCGCCTGCTGGCGCAGGATCTGACGAACAGCGTCTGAGCCCGCGCGCCAGGTTCCCGGCACGCCGAAACGCGCGTGGCCAATCATGCGGAACACGGTGTCGGCAATCATGTTGTCAGACTTTTTCAGCATAATTCGCAGCAAATCGTGCAGCGGTGGCGACTGTTTGCTGGCAATGACCGTTCCGGGCTGGTTGACCTGCGTCTGGCGTAGCAGCGTGCCGGAGTAGGTTATTCCCGCCTGCTTCAGCTCATCCTTGAGAATCGCACCCGCATAGCTTGCGCCATCCTGAATCGCGAAGGCCAGCGGCAGGGGATCGGCGCGCTGCGTCAGGCAGCCGGTGAGGGTGTAGCGGTTAAGATCGCCGGGCACCACGTCCAGTTCGCAGTACTGGGCATCCGGGGAGCCTTTAGCCAGCGTTCGCACCTGGCTAAACATGGTCACCGGATAGTAAGATGCCACGCGAATGAACGCTAAATCATCTGGCTTGGGCGCGCTGTAAAGGGAAATCGAGAAGCAGTTGCGGTCAACAATCGCGGCGGCTGGCGGGGCGCTAAAGCACTGCGTCATGTCGTTCCACGGCCAGCCTGGTGCTTTATCGTGGCTGGCAAAAATGGAGGTATCGATCAGCACGTTGCCATCGATTTTTGTCACGCCGGATTTTTTCAACACCGCTACCATGTTGCGGATATCCTGGCGCTTAAAGGTGGGATCGCCACCGAAACGGGCGATAAGATCGCCTTTCAGTTCGCCACCGTCAACGTTACCTTTGGTTTCAAGCGTGGTGGTAAAACGGAAGTCAGGCCCGAGTTGGAGCAGGGCGGCGAGGGCAGTGATCACCTTCTGGGTACTGGCAGGCAGCGCCATCTGTTGACTGTGATAGTCAATCTCGGGAGCCTGTGCGCCAACCTTCTGCACCATCAGGGCGAGGTTCGCGCCTGCGGGGAGCTGATTAATGTACTCATCAACATTCGCGGCCTGGGCGGTGAACGTTATACTGGTAGTCAATCCGATGATAAAACTGGAAAATCGCATAATCTCGCGCTAACAACCCGAAAACAAACCGTCATACTACGGTGCATGGCACTGCAAAGTAAACGATGACCCATAGTGAACTTCGCGGTAAAATGCGTATCAAATTGAAAAATTGCTGCTGACCTGGGGCGTCGCTCCCGGGTCGGTTTTCTTTTTGCTTCTTGCCCGCTTCGGGGGGCAGGAGCAGGGAACACTGCTCCCAACAGGAATGTTTAAGAGGTATAACAAATGCAAGCTATTCCGATGACCTTACGTGGTGCCGAAAAACTGCGCGAAGAGCTGGATTTCCTGAAATCCGTGCGTCGCCCTGAAATCATCGCCGCTATCGCGGAAGCCCGTGAGCATGGCGACCTGAAAGAGAATGCTGAATACCATGCGGCGCGCGAGCAGCAGGGCTTCTGTGAAGGGCGCATTAAAGATATCGAAGCGAAACTGTCTAATGCGCAGGTTATCGATATCACCAAAATGCCTAACAACGGTCGCGTGATCTTTGGTTCTACCGTCAGCGTTCTGAACCTCGACAACGATGAAGAGCAAACCTATCGCATCGTGGGCGATGATGAAGCAGACTTCAAACAGAACCTGATTTCGGTGAACTCACCCATTGCTCGCGGCCTGATTGGCAAAGAGCAGGACGATGTTGTCACCATCCGCACCCCTGGCGGTGAAGTGGAATACGAAATTATCAAGGTTGAATACCTGTAATTCGCTTCTCTACTAAGATGTTGATACATTGTAAAGAAAAGAAAAAGGCCGCATAGCGGCCTTTTATCAACTCAAGGAGCATGGCATTTTGCTGAGCCTGCTGAAAGAAATCCCTCGTTTCACACAGAAAATGTGATTGATTCAGGATATCCTTAGCGTGGCAGCGAGATTTTACGCTCTTTAGATGGGCGATAGAGCACCAGCGTTTTACCGATGACCTGTACATTACAGGCGCCGGTTTCGCGCACGATGGCTTCCACGATCAGGTTTTTAGTGTCTCTGTCTTCAGAGGCGATTTTCACCTTGATCAGCTCGTGGTGTTCCAGCGCTTGTTCAATCTCGGCAAGCACCCCTTCGGTCAAACCATTGTTGCCAAGCATGACTACAGGCTTGAGCGGATGTGCCAGACCTTTAAGGTGCTGTTTTTGTTTAGTACTCAGATTCATCGTATATTTTTGCTTACGTTGGGATTGAAAACGGTTCATTCTACCGCCATCTCCCTTATATCGCCAAATAGCTGCGTAGAAATTTACGTCACAGGCAAGCAACGATGAACCAGGACGGAAATGTTAAATGACAGGTAAAAAGCGTTCTGCCAGTTCCAGCCGCTGGCTTCAGGAACACTTTAGCGATAAATATGTTCAACAGGCACAGAAAAAGGGGTTACGTTCCCGTGCCTGGTTTAAACTTGATGAAATACAGCAAAGTGACAAACTTTTTAAGCCGGGGATGACGGTTGTCGACCTCGGTGCGGCACCTGGCGGATGGTCCCAGTATGCGGTAACGCAGATCGGCGGAACGGGCCGAATCATCGCGTGCGATCTTTTACCAATGGATCCCATCGTTGGTGTCGACTTCCTTCAGGGCGACTTTCGTGATGAATTAGTGCTGAAAGCGTTACTTGATCGTGTTGGTGACAGTAAGGTCCAGGTTGTCATGTCGGATATGGCACCAAATATGTGCGGAACACCGGCGGTGGATATCCCCCGCGCCATGTATCTGGTGGAGCTAGCGTTAGAAATGTGTCGTGATGTACTAGCGCCTGGTGGTAGTTTTGTTGTGAAGGTGTTTCAGGGCGAAGGTTTCGAGGAGTATCTTAAGGAAATTCGCTCCCTGTTTGCGAAGGTCAAAGTTCGTAAGCCGGACTCTTCCCGGGCCCGTTCCCGTGAAGTGTATATTGTAGCGACCGGGCGAAAATGATAACCGGGAGATTTCAGACGAAAGTTTGAATGAAACTGGATATAGAGTATCCTGACGCTGTTTTTAACACAGTTGTAATATGAGGTTAATCCCTTGAGTGACATGGCGAAAAACCTAATACTCTGGCTGGTCATTGCCGTTGTGCTGATGTCAGTATTCCAGAGCTTTGGGCCCAGCGAGTCGAATGGCCGCAAGGTGGATTATTCTACCTTCCTGCAAGAGGTCAATCAGGACCAGGTTCGCGAAGCGCGTATCAACGGACGTGAGATCAACGTTACCAAGAAAGATAGTAACCGTTACACGACTTACATCCCGGTGAACGATCCTAAGCTGCTTGATAACCTTCTGACCAAAAACGTCAAAGTGGTAGGCGAGCCGCCAGAAGAACCAAGCCTGCTGGCTTCTATCTTCATTTCCTGGTTCCCGATGCTGCTTCTTATCGGCGTCTGGATCTTCTTTATGCGCCAGATGCAGGGCGGCGGTGGCAAAGGTGCCATGTCGTTCGGTAAGAGCAAGGCGCGTATGCTGACGGAAGACCAGATCAAGACCACGTTTGCTGACGTCGCCGGTTGTGACGAAGCAAAAGAAGAAGTGGGTGAACTGGTTGAATACCTGCGCGAGCCGAGCCGTTTCCAGAAACTGGGCGGTAAGATCCCGAAAGGCGTCCTGATGGTAGGCCCTCCGGGTACCGGTAAAACCCTGCTGGCGAAAGCCATCGCGGGTGAAGCGAAGGTGCCGTTCTTTACTATTTCAGGTTCTGACTTCGTTGAAATGTTCGTGGGTGTCGGTGCATCTCGTGTGCGTGACATGTTCGAGCAGGCCAAGAAGGCAGCACCGTGCATCATCTTTATCGATGAAATCGACGCCGTAGGCCGCCAGCGTGGCGCGGGCCTGGGCGGTGGTCACGATGAGCGTGAGCAGACCCTGAACCAGATGCTGGTTGAGATGGACGGCTTCGAAGGTAACGAAGGTATTATCGTTATCGCGGCGACTAACCGTCCGGACGTACTTGACCCTGCGCTGCTGCGTCCAGGCCGTTTCGACCGTCAGGTTGTTGTCGGTCTGCCGGATGTTCGCGGTCGTGAACAGATTCTGAAAGTGCACATGCGTCGCGTACCGCTGGCGCCAGATATCGACGCGGCAATCATTGCGCGCGGTACGCCGGGCTTCTCCGGCGCGGACCTGGCTAACCTGGTCAACGAAGCTGCACTGTTTGCCGCTCGCGGTAACAAGCGCGTGGTCTCCATGGTTGAGTTCGAGAAAGCGAAAGACAAAATCATGATGGGTGCGGAACGTCGCTCCATGGTGATGACGGAAGCGCAGAAAGAGTCCACGGCTTACCACGAAGCGGGTCACGCGATTATCGGTCGCCTGGTGCCGGAACACGATCCGGTACACAAGGTAACGATTATTCCGCGCGGCCGTGCGCTGGGTGTGACCTTCTTCCTGCCTGAGGGCGACGCGATCAGCGCCAGCCGTCAGAAGCTGGAAAGCCAGATTTCGACCCTGTACGGCGGTCGTCTGGCGGAAGAGATCATCTACGGGCCAGAACATGTTTCTACCGGTGCGTCGAACGACATTAAAGTGGCGACAAACCTGGCACGTAACATGGTGACTCAGTGGGGCTTCTCCGACAAACTCGGTCCGCTGCTGTATGCAGAGGAAGAGGGTGAAGTATTCCTGGGCCGCTCCGTGGCGAAAGCAAAACATATGTCTGATGAGACGGCACGTATCATCGACCAGGAAGTGAAAGCGCTGATTGAACGTAACTACGGTCGCGCGCGTCAGATCCTGAACGACAATATGGACATTCTGCATTCGATGAAAGATGCGCTCATGAAATATGAGACCATCGATGCACCGCAGATTGACGACCTGATGGCTCGCCGCGAAGTGCGTCCGCCAGCAGGCTGGGAAGACCCAGGCGCTTCCAACAATTCTGACAACAATGGTACCCCGCGCGCGCCGCGTCCGGTTGATGAACCGCGTACGCCAAACCCGGGCAACACCATGTCAGAGCAGTTGGGCGACAAGTAAGTCACTGCTGTTGAAGCGTTTGTCTGTACCCCAAACCCTGGAGCTTGCTCCGGGGTTTTTCTTTTCCGTTAAACCATACTAAAACCAGGGATTTGACCATGAAACTCTTCGCCCAGGACTCGCATCTTGATCTTTCACATCCGCACGTGATGGGGATCCTGAATGTTACCCCTGACTCCTTCTCTGACGGCGGCACGCATAACACGCTTATCGACGCGGTTAAGCACGCAAATCTAATGATCAACGCGGGTGCCACCATCATTGACGTGGGCGGTGAATCGACGCGTCCCGGCGCGGCAGATGTTTCGGTGGAAGAAGAGCTGGCGCGCGTGGTGCCGGTGGTTGAGGCCATCGCGCAACGTTTCGAGGTGTGGATCTCCGTCGACACGTCCAAACCAGAAGTGATCCGTGAAGTGGCGAGAGTGGGCGCTCACATTATCAATGATATCCGCTCGCTGACCGAACCAGGTGCGATCGAGGCCGCTGCCGAAACCGGCCTGCCGGTATGCCTGATGCACATGCAGGGGCAACCGAAAACCATGCAGGAAGCGCCGAAGTATGATGATGTCTTTGCCGACGTGAATCGCTTCTTTATTGAGCATATTGAACGCTGTGAGCGTGCAGGCATCCCAAAAGAGAAATTGCTGCTCGACCCGGGGTTCGGTTTCGGTAAAAATCTCTCACACAATTATGCGTTGCTTGCGCGCTTATCGGAATTTCATCACTTTGGTCTGCCGCTGCTGGTGGGTATGTCGAGAAAGTCGATGATTGGCCAATTGCTGAATGTAGGACCGAGCGAGCGCCTGAGCGGCAGCCTGGCCTGCGCGGTAATTGCGGCGATGCAAGGCGCGCACATTATCCGTGTCCATGACGTCAAAGAAACAGTAGAAGCCATGCGTGTGGTGGAAGCCACACTGGCAGCGAAGGAAAACAAACGCTATGAGTAACCGTAAATATTTTGGTACCGATGGTATCCGTGGGCGCGTAGGCGATGCTCCAATTACCCCTGATTTTGTTCTGAAGCTCGGCTGGGCTGCCGGCAAGGTGCTGGCGCGTCATGGCTCACGTAAGATCATTATTGGTAAAGATACCCGTATTTCGGGCTATATGCTGGAATCTGCGTTGGAAGCGGGTCTGGCGGCTGCAGGGCTTTCAGCCTCTTTTACTGGCCCAATGCCAACGCCTGCTGTTGCCTACCTTACGCGCACCTTCCGCGCGGAAGCGGGAATTGTGATCTCGGCGTCTCATAACCCGTTCTACGACAATGGCATCAAGTTCTTCTCCATTGACGGCACCAAGCTGCCGGACGAAGTGGAAGAGGCCATTGAAGCCGAAATGGAAAAAGAGATCACCTGTGTTGATTCCGCAGAGCTGGGTAAAGCGAACCGTATCGTCGATGCGGCGGGTCGTTATATCGAATTCTGCAAAGGCACCTTCCCGAACGAGCTGAGCCTGGCGCATCTTAAAATTGTGGTGGACTGTGCGAACGGTGCGACCTATCACATTGCGCCGAATGTCTTCCGCGAGCTGGGTGCGAAAGTGATCGCCATCGGCTGCGAGCCGGATGGTCTGAACATTAACGAAGAAGTCGGGGCGACGGACGTGCGCGCCCTGCAGGCGCGCGTGCTGGCGGAAAAAGCCGATCTGGGTATTGCCCTGGACGGCGACGGTGACCGCGTGATCATGGTTGACCACGAAGGTAATAAAGTCGACGGCGATCAGATCCTCTACATCATTGCCCGTGAAGGCCTGCGCCAGGGTCAGCTGCGCGGCGGCGCGGTAGGGACCCTGATGAGCAACATGGGTCTGGAGCTGGCACTGAAACAGCTCGGTATTCCGTTTGTTCGCGCGAAGGTGGGCGACCGCTACGTGCTGGAAAAATTGCAGGAGAAGGGCTGGCGTATCGGCGCTGAGAACTCAGGTCACGTGATCCTGCTCGACAAAACCACTACCGGTGACGGCATTGTTGCCGCGCTTCAGGTGGTTGCCGCGATGGCGCGCAACCATATGAGCCTGCACGATCTGTGCAGCGGGATGAAAATGTTCCCGCAGATCCTGGTGAACGTGCGTTTCACTGCGGGTAAAGGCGATCCGCTGGAAAATGACAACGTGAAAGCGGTGATGGCTGAGGTTGAAGCGGCCCTGGGCAGCCGTGGACGCGTGCTGCTGCGTAAGTCTGGTACCGAACCGCTGATCCGCGTGATGGTGGAAGGCGAAGACGAAGCGCAGGTCACCGAATTTGCGCACCGTATTGCGGATGCCGTAAAAGCTGCATAATCTTGCATGCTAAATGTTTAAAAAGGCGGCGTTTGCCGCCTTTGTTTTAAGCAATTAATGGCTTTTTGCTGTTTTTTTCCGCAGTTGATACAATGCGTCGAAAATGCCCTTGCGAAGGTGATTCGCTTTGGTTAGTATTCACACCCGCTTCAGTGGGAAACAGAAATCCTGCTAATTGGTCGAAGCATTGGTATGCGGCAAATCCGCAAGGAACAGGTTGATTATGTACGAAGCTCTTTTAGTTGTTTTCCTTATTGTAGCCATCGCTCTCGTAGCGTTGATCATGCTGCAGCAAGGTAAAGGCGCTGATATGGGAGCCTCCTTCGGAGCAGGCGCTTCCGGTACGCTGTTCGGTTCAAGTGGTTCTGCGAACTTCATGACCCGCACGACGGCGATTCTGGCTACGCTGTTCTTCATCATCAGTCTGGTGCTGGGCAATATCAACAGCAACAAGACCAGCAAAGGAAGCGAGTGGGAAAATCTGAGCGCGCCAGCCAAAACTGAGCAGACTCAGCCAGCTGCACCGGCTAAGCCAACCAGCGATATCCCGCAGTAAGTATTCCGTACCGAGGTGGTGGAATTGGTAGACACGCTACCTTGAGGTGGTAGTGCCCTAACGGGCTTGTGGGTTCGAGTCCCATCCTCGGTACCAATATTCCAGAAAAAAGACGTCGAAAGGCGTCTTTTTTTTCGTCTGTAGCTTTTGCCTTTCGTAGGCCCGTTAAGCGCAGCGCCACCGGGCAAAATGGCGGGTGGCGCTGCGCTTACCCGCCCTACAAAAGCCAAACAAAAAGGCGCCCATAGGGCGCCTTTTGCATGTTACGTCAGCGATTACTTCTTATCGCTATTCTCCAGGTTTTCAACCTGCGGCAGGCCGTTACCGGAATTCGCGGAGAGCAGACCATTCTCAACGTAGTTGAACAGCTTCTCGCGGGTATCGGTGATGTCCAGGTTACGCATGGTCAACTGACCAATACGGTCGTCCGGAGAAAACACAGACTCACCTTTTTCCATGGTCAGACGCTCGGCTTTATAGGTCAGGTTGTCCGACACGGTGTTAAGAATGGAGTAGTCGTTACCACGACGCAGTTCCAGCGTCACTTCACCGGTGATCGCGCTCGCTACCCAACGCTGCAGCGCGTCACGCAGCATCAGCGCCTGCGGATCGAACCAGCGACCCTGATACAGCAGTTTGCCCAGTTGACGACCATGAGAATGATACTGCTCGATGGTGTCTTCGTTGTGAATACCGGTCAGCAGACGCTCGTAAGCGATGTGCAGCAGCGCCATCCCCGGAGCTTCATAGATACCGCGGCTTTTCGCTTCGATGATACGGTTTTCAATCTGATCGCTCATGCCCAGACCGTGACGACCGCCGATGCGGTTTGCTTCCAGCATCAGTTCAACGTCGTCAGAGAAGGTCTTACCGTTCAGGGCAACCGGATGACCACGTTCGAAACGCACGGTCACCTCTTCTGCCGGGATCTTCACGCTCTCGTCCCAGAACTTCACGCCCATGATTGGGTTAACGATCTTCACGCTGGAGTTCAGGAACTCCAGGTCCTTCGCTTCGTGCGTCGCGCCCAGCATGTTGGAGTCGGTAGAGTAGGCTTTCTCAACGGACATTTTGTAGTCAAAGCCGCAGGCAATCATAAACTCAGACATCTCATGACGACCA
Source organism: Enterobacter sp. 04-C-12-SI-ECC (assembly GCF_047530715.1). NCBI lineage: Bacteria > Pseudomonadati > Pseudomonadota > Gammaproteobacteria > Enterobacterales > Enterobacteriaceae > Enterobacter > Enterobacter sp. 04-C-12-SI-ECC. The sequence goes on along the minus strand of NZ_JBLKDI010000004.1, from coordinate 151,311 downwards.
CCCAGCTCGTCGATGAAGTCGGTGTCCAGCCACGGCTTGTAGATCTGCAGCTCCGCGTTGGTCAGCAGGCCATAACGATAGAAACGTTCGATATCGTTGCCTTTATAGGTGCTGCCGTCACCCCAGATGTTTACGCCATCTTCTTTCATGGCGGCAACCAGCATGGTGCCGGTGACGGCACGACCCAGCGGGGTGGTGTTGAAATAGGTCAGGCCGCCCGTAGTGTTATGGAACGCACCGCACTGAATAGCGGCGATACCTTCAGCAACCAGTTGCTTACGGCAGTCAATCAGTCGCGCGTTTTCTGCGCCATACTCTTTAGCGCGACGAGGAATAGCATCGTAATCGTCCTCATCCGGCTGACCCAGATTCGCAGTATATGCATACGGAACCGCTCCCTTCTGGCGCATCCACAGCAGTGCAGCGCTGGTATCCAGGCCGCCTGAGAAAGCGATGCCAATACGTTGTCCTACCGGAAGATGCTTGAGAATCGTCGTCATAGAATAAAACCCTGCTTGATTGACTGATTAGAGACCGCTTTCGCTCTCTTGTGCATTTTTATGCAAAATAAGTGAGTATTCATTTAATCATCTTTTATCGAATACCGGAAGAGACTCATGCGTTTTTTGAAAAAAATTTGGTCTGTTCTCTCTGGCGGAAGCTGGGTTGACAGGTGGGGTCAACTATCAATATACTAAACGCCGATTTTACGTCCCGTCTTCGGTACCAAATCCCAGCATTATTTGCAAATTCTGTCCAAAACGCGTAGAATTTGCCACGTTTCAGGCGCGGGGTGGAGCAGCCTGGTAGCTCGTCGGGCTCATAACCCGAAGGTCGTCGGTTCAAATCCGGCCCCCGCAACCACTTTCCCATAAAGTTCTTTTTCAAATATACTGTGAAGACTTAGAGCCTTCGTAGCTGGATTTGAAAAAATTCTTTCGGAGAGTGCTCCAGGCCACAGTTGTGGCTATAGGGTTCAGTTATCTAAAGCCCCGATTTATCGGGGTTTTTTGTTATCTGACTACAGAATAACTGGGCTTTACGCCCTTTTTTTATGTCTTGGGGGTGGGCTTGTCCACATTAGAGCAAAAATTAACAGAGATGATTACTGCACCGGTCGAAGCACTGGGCTACGAACTGGTCGGCATCGAATTCGTTCGCGGCCGTACATCGACGCTGCGCATCTATATTGATAGTGAAGATGGCATCAATGTTGATGATTGTGCTGATGTCAGCCACCAGGTGAGTGCGGTTCTTGATGTTGAAGACCCGATTACCGTTGCGTACAACCTGGAAGTTTCCTCACCTGGCCTGGATCGTCCGATGTTCACGGCCGAGCACTATGTGCGCTTTACCGGTGAAGAAGTGGCTCTCGTTCTGCGTATGGCCGTACAGAACCGCCGTAAATGGCAGGGAATTATCAAAGCCGTTGATGGTGAAATGATCACGGTAACAGTCGAAGGCAAAGATGAAGTGTTCGCGCTGAGTAATATCCAGAAGGCGAACCTGGTTCCCCACTTTTAACAGTCTGGATTGAGGTGAAAAGCCCGCGATGAACAAAGAAATTTTGGCTGTTGTTGAAGCCGTCTCCAACGAGAAATCACTGCCGCGTGAGAAAATTTTCGAAGCGCTGGAAAGTGCACTGGCTACAGCAACCAAGAAAAAATACGAACAAGAGATCGATGTTCGCGTAGAAATCGATCGTAAAAGCGGTGACTTCGATACATTCCGTCGTTGGGTAATCGTTGAAGAAGTGACCCAGCCGACCAAAGAGATCACCCTGGAAGCGGCACGTTTTGAAGACGAAAGTCTGAACGTGGGTGACTACGTTGAAGATCAGATTGAATCTGTGACCTTCGACCGTATCACCACCCAGACCGCTAAGCAGGTTATCGTGCAGAAAGTGCGCGAAGCCGAGCGCGCGCTGGTTGTCGATCAGTTCCGCGATCAGGAAGGCGAAATCATCACTGGCGTGGTGAAGAAAGTGAACCGTGACAACATCTCTCTGGAAATTAAATCAGAAGGGATGCCGGGCAACGCTGAAGCCGTGATCCTGCGTGAAGACATGCTGCCGCGTGAAAACTTCCGCCCGGGCGACCGTATTCGTGGTGTTCTGTACGCCGTGCGCCCTGAAGCGCGTGGTGCACAGCTGTTCGTGACCCGTTCTAAACCAGAAATGCTGGTTGAACTGTTCCGCATCGAAGTGCCGGAAATCGGCGAAGAAGTTATTGAGATCAAAGCAGCAGCTCGCGATCCAGGCTCTCGTGCGAAAATTGCGGTGAAAACCAACGACAAGCGTATCGACCCGGTCGGTGCTTGCGTCGGTATGCGCGGTGCGCGCGTTCAGGCGGTTTCTACCGAACTGGGCGGCGAGCGTATTGATATCGTTCTGTGGGACGACAACCCGGCGCAGTTCGTGATCAACGCAATGGCTCCGGCTGATGTCGCGTCTATCGTTGTTGACGAAGACAAACACACCATGGATATCGCTGTTGAAGCGGGCAACCTGGCGCAGGCGATTGGCCGTAACGGTCAGAACGTACGCCTGGCGTCACAGCTGAGCGGCTGGGAACTCAACGTCATGACCGTTGATGACCTGCAGGCTAAGCATCAGGCTGAAGCCCATGCGGCGATCGATACCTTCACCAAATACCTCGACATTGACGAAGACTTCGCCACTGTTCTGGTAGAAGAAGGTTTCTCTACGCTGGAAGAACTGGCCTATGTGCCAATGAAAGAGCTGCTGGAAATTGACGGTCTGGATGAGCCAACCGTTGAAGCCCTGCGTGAACGCGCTAAAAACGCACTGACCACCCTGGCACTGGCTCAGGAAGAAAGCCTTGGCGATAAGAAGCCGGCTGATGACCTGCTGAATCTGGAAGGTCTTGATCGTGCGATTGCGTTCAAGCTGGCTGCCCGTGGTGTTTGTACGCTGGAAGATCTCGCTGAGCAAGGCGTTGATGACCTGGCCGATATCGAAGGTTTAACCGACGAGAAAGCCGGCGAACTCATCATGGCCGCACGTAATATTTGCTGGTTCGGCGACGAAGCGTAATAAACTGTAGCAGGAAGGAACAGCATGACTGATGTAACTGTAAAATCGCTGGCTGCTGAGATTCAGACCTCCGTGGACCGCCTGGTACAGCAATTTGCTGATGCAGGGATCCCGAAGTCCGCTGATGACTCGGTGACCGCGCAAGAAAAACAAACCTTGTTAACGCACCTGAACCGCGAACACGGTTCTACGCCTGACAAGTTAACGCTGCAGCGCAAAACGCGCAGCACGTTAAACATTCCTGGTACCGGTGGCAAAAGCAAATCGGTACAAATTGAAGTCCGCAAGACGCGCACCTTTGTAAAACGTGATCCGCAAGAGGCAGAACGCCTTGCCGCGGAAGAGCAGGCACAGCGTGAAGCGGAAGAACAAGCTCAGCGTGAGGCGGAAGCAGCCGCCAAACGTGAAGCAGAATTAAAAGCTGAACGTGAGGCCGCAGAAAAAGCGAAACGCGACGCCAGTGATAAAGTGAAGCGTGACGCTGCGGAAAAAGACAAAGTGAGCAATCAACAGACAGACGAAATGACCAAAACCGCCCAGGCTGAAAAAGCCCGCCGTGAAAATGAAGCTGCCGAGCTGAAGCGTAAAGCGGAAGAAGAAGCCCGCCGTAAGCTGGAAGAAGAAGCTCGCCGCGTCGCTGAAGAAGCGCGCCGTATGGCAGAAGAAAACGAGAAGAATGGCGTGAATACCGCTGAACCGACTGAAGACACCAGCGACTATCACGTGACCACTTCTCAGCATGCGCGTCAGGCTGAAGATGATAACGACCGTGAAGTAGAAGGCGGCCGTGGCCGTGGTCGTAATGCAAAAGCCGCGCGTCCGGCTAAGAAAGGTAACAAACACGCTGAATCTAAAGCTGACCGCGAAGAAGCTCGTGCAGCGGTTCGCGGTGGTAAAGGCGGTAAGCGTAAAGGTTCTTCTCTGCAGCAGGGCTTCCAGAAGCCAGCTCAGGCGGTTAACCGTGACGTCGTGATTGGCGAAACCATCACCGTTGGCGATCTGGCGAACAAGATGGCGGTTAAAGGCTCTCAGGTCATCAAAGCGATGATGAAGCTGGGCGCAATGGCGACCATCAACCAGGTTATCGACCAGGAAACCGCACAGCTGGTTGCCGAAGAGATGGGCCACAAAGTTATCCTGCGTCGTGAAAACGAGCTGGAAGAAGCAGTAATGAGTGACCGTGACACTGGCGCTGCGGCTGAACCGCGTGCACCGGTTGTGACCATCATGGGTCACGTTGACCACGGTAAAACCTCTCTGCTCGACTACATTCGTTCTACGAAAGTTGCCTCCGGCGAAGCGGGTGGTATTACCCAGCACATCGGTGCTTACCACGTAGAAACCGAAAACGGCATGATCACCTTCCTGGATACCCCAGGCCACGCAGCGTTCACCTCAATGCGTGCTCGTGGTGCTCAGGCTACGGATATCGTTGTACTGGTTGTTGCAGCAGACGATGGCGTTATGCCACAGACCATTGAAGCTATCCAGCACGCGAAAGCGGCGCAGGTGCCTCTGGTTGTTGCGGTCAACAAAATCGATAAGCCAGAAGCCGATCTGGACCGCGTGAAGAACGAACTGTCTCAGTACGGCGTTATGCCGGAAGAGTGGGGCGGCGAAGCGCAGTTCATCCCTGTATCTGCAAAAGCGGGTACTGGTATCGACGACCTGCTGAACGCTATCCTGCTTCAGGCCGAAGTTCTGGAACTGAAAGCCGTTCGTAAAGGTATGGCGAGCGGTGCGGTAATCGAATCCTTCCTGGATAAAGGTCGTGGTCCGGTTGCAACGGTTCTGGTTCGCGAAGGTACGCTGAACAAGGGCGACATCGTTCTGTGTGGCTTCGAATACGGTCGTGTTCGTGCGATGCGTAACGAACTGGGTCAGGAAGTGCTGGAAGCAGGTCCGTCCATTCCAGTGGAAATCCTGGGGCTGTCCGGTGTTCCGGCTGCCGGTGATGAAGTGACCGTTGTGCGTGACGAGAAGAAAGCGCGTGAAGTGGCACTGTATCGTCAGGGCAAATTCCGTGAAGTTAAGCTGGCGCGTCAGCAGAAATCTAAACTTGAGAACATGTTTGCGAACATGGCTGAAGGCGAAGTTCACGAAGTGAACGTCGTTCTGAAAGCGGACGTTCAGGGTTCTGTGGAAGCGATCTCCGACTCCTTGCTGAAACTGTCTACCGACGAAGTGAAAGTGAAGATCATCGGTTCTGGCGTAGGTGGTATCACCGAAACCGACGCAACCCTGGCTGCGGCATCCAACGCTATCCTGGTTGGCTTCAACGTGCGTGCTGATGCATCTGCTCGCCGCGTGATCGAAGCGGAAAGCCTGGATCTGCGCTACTACTCCGTCATCTATAACCTGATCGACGAAGTGAAAGCTGCGATGAGCGGTATGCTGTCTCCTGAGCTGAAACAGCAGATCATCGGTCTGGCTGAAGTGCGTGACGTGTTCAAATCACCGAAATTCGGTGCGATCGCGGGCTGTATGGTTACCGAAGGTACCATCAAGCGTCACAACCCAATCCGCGTACTGCGTGACAACGTGGTTATCTACGAAGGCGAGCTGGAATCCCTGCGCCGCTTCAAAGATGACGTTAACGAAGTCCGTAACGGCATGGAATGTGGTATCGGCGTTAAGAACTACAACGACGTTCGCGTTGGCGATATGATCGAAGTGTTCGAAATCATCGAGATCCAACGCAGCATCGACTAATCCTTAGGGATAAGTCCATATGTAGGCCGGGATCGCCTCGTGCCACCCGGCAATAATTTTAAAAGGGGCTTTTAGCCCCTTTTTTGTCTGGAGAATTTATTATGGCGAAAGAATTTGGTCGCCCACAGCGCGTGGCGCAGGAGATGCAGAAAGAGATTGCGCTTATCCTGCAACGTGAAATCAAAGACCCGCGTATCGGTATGATGACCACCGTCTCTGGCGTGGAAATGTCTCGTGACCTGGCCTATGCCAAAGTGTTCGTGACCTTCCTGAACGATCAGGACGAAGCGGCGGTTAAAAACGGCATTAAAGCACTGCAGGAAGCCTCTGGTTTCATCCGCTCTCTGCTCGGCAAAGCGATGCGCCTGCGTATTGTTCCCGAGCTGACCTTCTTCTACGACAACTCGCTGGTCGAAGGTATGCGCATGTCCAACCTGGTGACCAGCGTGGTGAAACATGACGACGAACGTCGTGTTAACCCGACGGACGACAGCAAGGAGGACTGATGAGTCGTCCTCGTCGTCGCGGTCGCGACGTGCATGGCGTGCTGCTGCTGGATAAACCGCAGGGTGCATCCAGCAACGACGTGCTGCAAAAAGTGAAGCGTATTTATAACGCTAACCGTGCGGGCCACACCGGCGCGCTGGATCCGCTGGCGACCGGCATGCTGCCGATTTGCCTGGGTGAAGCGACAAAGTTTTCCCAGTATCTGCTCGATTCCGATAAACGCTACCGCGTTATCGCTAAGCTGGGCCAGCGTACGGATACTTCCGACGCGGATGGTCAGGTGGTGGAAGAGCGCCCGGTGACCTTCAGCGCCGAACAGCTTGATGCGGCCCTGGAGAGCTTCCGCGGGGACACGATGCAGGTGCCGTCGATGTATTCGGCGCTGAAATATCAGGGCAAGAAGCTCTACGAATATGCGCGCCAGGGAATTGACGTCCCGCGCGAAGCGCGTCCGATAACCGTGTATGAGCTGCTGTTCATTCGCCACGAAGGTGACGAGCTGGAGCTGGAAGTCCACTGTTCGAAAGGGACCTATATTCGCACCATCATTGACGATCTCGGTGAAAAGCTGGGCTGCGGCGCGCATGTGATCTACCTGCGTCGTCTGGCGGTCAGTAAATATCCGGTGGAACGCATGGTGACGCTTGAGCAGCTGCGCGCGCTGGCTGAGCAGGCACAAGCGCAGGGAGTGGAACCAGCAGATTTGCTGGATCCATTGCTGATGCCAATGGACAGTCCGGCAGCGGACTTCCCGATCGTTAATCTTCCTTTAACATCGTCCGTTTACTTTAAGAACGGAAACCCGGTTCGTACGGCGGATGCGCCGCTGGATGGACTGGTACGCGTGACGGAAGGTGACGAAGGGAAATTCATCGGTATGGGCGAAATGGACGGTGAAGGGCGCGTTGCGCCGCGTCGTCTGGTCGTCGAATATCCGGTCGACGCGTGACGGTGATTACGCCTCACCTTGCGATAAGCAGGGGAGACGAGTAGAATATCGCCGCTTAACGCCCGGTAAATTGTTTAACAATCTGCGGGGCGTACATGGGGTCGCTGAATTAGAGATCGGCACCCTTACATTTTTTATACTTTGGAGTTTGAAAATGTCTCTAAGCGTTGAAGCTAAAGCTAAAATCGTTTCTGAGTTTGGTCGTGGTACTAACGACAGCGGTTCTACCGAAGTTCAGGTTGCACTGCTGACTGCACAGATTAACCACCTGCAGGGTCACTTTGCAGAGCACAAAAAAGATCACCACAGCCGTCGTGGTCTGCTGCGCATGGTTTCTCAGCGTCGTAAACTGCTCGACTACCTGAAGCGTAAAGATGTTGCACGCTACACCGCGCTGATCGAGCGTCTGGGTCTGCGTCGCTAAGTCTTGCGAGTTTCAGAAAAGGGGGCCTGATGGCCCCTTTTTTCAACCAGACGGCAGCAATTCAATGGAAACTATTGTATTGTTGCTATAAATGATCTTCATTGCAAAGGTTCGCGCGGCTAATGAGAGGCTTCACCCATGGGGGTGTCGGTTGTCATTAGTCGCGAGGATGCGAAGAAGGTCGGGTTAAATCGACAGCACGCCGGCGGTGTGCTGTCATACATTTAAGAAAGGACAGAATTTTGCTGAATCCGATCGTTCGTAAATTCCAGTATGGTCAACATACCGTCACGCTGGAAACCGGCATGATGGCACGCCAGGCGACTGCTGCCGTTATGGTAAGCATGGATGACACCGCGGTATTCGTGACCGTTGTGGGCCAGAAAAAAGCTAAACCAGGTCAGGACTTCTTCCCGCTGACCGTTAACTACCAGGAGCGTACCTACGCTGCCGGTAAAATCCCGGGTGGCTTCTTCCGTCGTGAAGGCCGTCCAAGCGAAGGCGAAACCCTGATCGCGCGTCTGATTGACCGCCCGGTTCGTCCGCTGTTCCCGGAAGGTTTCGTTAACGAAGTGCAGGTTATTGCGACCGTTGTTTCCGTTAACCCACAGGTTAACCCGGACATCGTTGCGATGATCGGTGCCTCCGCTGCCCTGTCACTGTCTGGTATTCCATTCAATGGCCCAATCGGTGCCGCGCGCGTCGGTTACATCAATGACCAGTACGTGCTGAACCCAACTCAGGAAGAGCTGAAAGAAAGTAAGCTGGACCTGGTTGTTGCCGGTACTGAAGCGGCTGTGCTGATGGTTGAATCCGAAGCTGAACTGCTGAGCGAAGACCAGATGCTGGGCGCTGTGGTGTTCGGTCATGAGCAGCAGCAGATTGTTATCCAGAACATCAACGACCTGGTGAAAGAAGCCGGTAAGCCACGTTGGGACTGGCAGCCAGAAGCAGCAAACGACGCGCTGAACGCACGCGTTGCGGCACTGGCAGAATCTCGTCTGAGCGACGCTTACCGCATCACCGACAAACAGGAGCGTTACGCTCAGGTTGACGCGATCAAATCTGAAGTAACCGCGACCCTGGTTGCCGAAGACGAAACGCTGGACGCTAACGAAATTGGCGAAATTCTGCACGCTATCGAGAAAAACGTTGTTCGTAGCCGCGTACTGGCAGGCGAGCCGCGTATCGATGGCCGTGAAAAAGACATGATTCGTGGTCTGGACGTACGCACTGGCGTACTGCCGCGTACTCACGGTTCTGCGCTGTTCACCCGTGGTGAAACGCAGGCGCTGGTTACCGCAACCCTGGGTACCGCACGTGACGCGCAGATCATCGACGAACTGATGGGCGAGCGTACTGACAACTTCCTGTTCCACTACAACTTCCCTCCGTACTCTGTGGGCGAAACCGGTATGGTTGGCTCACCGAAGCGTCGTGAAATTGGTCACGGTCGTCTGGCGAAGCGCGGCGTGCTGGCAGTGATGCCGGAAGCTGACAAATTCCCGTACACCGTTCGCGTGGTTTCTGAAATCACCGAATCCAACGGTTCTTCTTCCATGGCTTCCGTATGTGGTGCCTCTCTGGCGCTGATGGATGCGGGCGTGCCGATCAAAGCCGCCGTTGCGGGTATCGCAATGGGTCTGGTGAAAGAAGGCGACAACTTCGTTGTTCTGTCTGACATTCTGGGTGACGAAGACCACCTGGGCGATATGGACTTCAAAGTAGCGGGTTCCCGCGACGGTATCTCTGCCCTGCAGATGGATATCAAAATTGAAGGTATCACCAAAGAGATCATGCAGGTTGCTCTGAACCAGGCTAAAGGTGCGCGTCTGCACATCCTGGGCGTGATGGAACAGGCTATCAACGCGCCACGCGGTGATATCTCTGAATTCGCTCCGCGTATTCACACCATCAAGATCAATCCAGACAAGATCAAAGATGTTATCGGTAAGGGCGGTTCTGTTATCCGCGCGCTGACCGAAGAGACCGGCACCACCATCGAAATCGAAGATGACGGTACTGTGAAGATCGCAGCAACCGACGGCGAGAAAGCGAAATTCGCGATCCGTCGCATCGAAGAAATCACTGCTGAAATCGAAGTGGGCCGCGTCTACGCGGGTAAAGTGACTCGTATCGTTGACTTTGGTGCGTTCGTTGCCATCGGTGGCGGTAAAGAAGGTCTGGTTCACATCTCTCAGATCGCTGACAAGCGCGTTGAGAAAGTGACCGATTACCTGCAGATGGGTCAGGAAGTGCCGGTTAAGGTTCTGGAAGTTGACCGTCAGGGCCGTATCCGTCTGAGCATTAAAGAAGCAACCGAGCAGTCTCAACCTGCTGCGGCACCGGAAGCTCCGGCTGCTGAACAGCAAGGCGAGTAAGTTGCCATTTGCCCTCCGCTTTGCGGAGGGCCTGTTATCAGGCAGGACGCCTTGTTAAGCCGCCGGGGGACAGGACGTTCATCCAATAGTTGTCTTCGGGAGTGGGAAATGAAGCCTTTTTTGCGCTGGTGTTTCGTTGCGACAGCTTTAACGCTGGCAGGATGCAGCAACTCTGCCTGGCGTAAGAGCGAAGTCCTCGCAGTGCCATTGCAACCGACTTTGCAGCAGGAAGTGATTCTGGCACGCATGGAACAAATACTTGCCAGTCGGGCTTTAACCGATGACGAACGCGCACAGCTTTTATATGAGCGCGGAGTGTTGTATGATAGTCTCGGTCTGAGGGCATTAGCGCGAAATGATTTTTCACAAGCGCTGGCTATCCGACCTGATATGCCTGAAGTATTCAATTACTTAGGCATTTATTTAACGCAGGCAGGCAATTTTGATGCTGCCTATGAAGCGTTTGATTCTGTACTTGAGCTTGATCCAACTTACAACTACGCGCACTTGAATCGCGGTATCGCATTGTATTACGGCGGTCGTGATAAGTTAGCGCAAGATGATCTGCTGGCGTTTTATCAAGACGATCCTAATGATCCTTTCCGTAGCCTGTGGCTTTACATCGTCGAGCGGAAGCTCGATGAGAAGCAGGCAAAAGAAGCACTACAACAGCGCTTCGAGAAATCGGATAAGGAACAGTGGGGATGGAACATTGTCGAGTTCTACCTGGGCAACATTAGCGAAGCAACGCTGATGGAACGCCTCAAGGCGGACGCAACGGATAACACCTCGCTCGCTGAGCATCTCAGTGAAACCAACTTCTATTTAGGTAAGTACTACCTAAGTCTGGGGGATATGGACAGCGCTACGGCACTGTTCAAATTAACGGTTGCTAACAACGTACATAACTTCGTTGAGCACCGTTATGCATTGTTGGAATTATCGCTCTTGGGCCAGGAGCAAGACGACCTGGCAGAATCGGACCAGCAATAGCTGACGACATAAACATCAGCCCGTAATCTTTTGATTGCCATCACCTTCACTGGTGAGGGCGTTGTTGTTCGTCAATACACCTACTTTGAGCCGGTTCACACTTTTCAATGAAAATTGCTAATCATTTTCACGATGAGCTAAGTAGACTGGCCGCCATTGACATTGAGGCACTCGTACTACATGGCTGAATTCGAAACCACTTTTGCAGATCTGGGCCTGAAGGCTCCTATCCTTGAAGCCCTTAACGATCTGGGTTACGAAAAACCATCTCCGATCCAGGCAGAATGTATCCCGCATCTGCTTTCTGGTCGTGACGTGCTGGGCATGGCCCAGACTGGTAGCGGTAAAACTGCAGCGTTCTCGCTGCCGCTGCTGAACAACATCGATCCGGACCTGCGTGCACCGCAGATCCTCGTCCTGGCTCCAACTCGTGAACTGGCTGTTCAGGTTGCTGAAGCAATGACGGAATTCTCTAAACATATGCGCGGCGTAAACGTGGTAGCCCTGTACGGCGGCCAGCGTTATGACGTGCAGTTACGCGCCCTGCGCCAGGGCCCACAGATTGTCGTCGGTACGCCGGGCCGTCTGCTGGATCACCTGAAGCGCGGTACTCTGGACCTCTCTAAACTGAGCGGCCTGGTACTGGATGAAGCAGATGAAATGCTGCGTATGGGCTTCATCGAAGACGTAGAAACCATCATGGCGCAGATCCCGGAAGGTCACCAGACCGCTCTGTTCTCTGCAACCATGCCAGAAGCGATCCGTCGCATTACCCGCCGCTTCATGAAAGAGCCGCAGGAAGTGCGTATTCAGTCCAGCGTGACCACTCGCCCGGACATCAGCCAGAGCTACTGGTCCGTGTACGGCATGCGCAAAAACGAAGCGCTGGTCCGTTTCCTGGAAGCGGAAGATTTTGATGCGGCGATTATCTTCGTGCGTACCAAAAATGCGACCCTGGAAGTGGCTGAAGCGCTGGAGCGTAACGGCTACAACAGCGCAGCGCTGAACGGCGACATGAACCAGGCCCTGCGTGAGCAGACGCTGGAGCGTCTGAAAGACGGTCGTCTGGATATCCTGATTGCAACCGACGTGGCAGCACGTGGTCTGGACGTTGAGCGTATCAGCCTGGTTGTCAACTACGACATCCCGATGGACTCCGAGTCTTACGTTCACCGTATCGGTCGTACCGGTCGTGCGGGTCGTGCTGGCCGTGCGCTGCTGTTCGTTGAGAACCGCGAGCGTCGTCTGCTGCGCAACATTGAACGCACCATGAAGCTGACCATTCCAGAAGCCGACCTGCCAAACGCAGACCTGCTGGGCAAACGCCGTCTGGAAAAATTCGCCGCCAAAGTACAGCAGCAGCTGGAAAGCAGCGATCTGGATCAGTACCGTGCGCTGCTGTCGCAGATTCAGCCTGTTGCTGAAGGCGAAGAGCTGGACATGGAAACCCTGGCCGCAGCACTGCTGAAAATGGCTCAGGGCGAACGTAGCCTGATCGTGCCACCAGATGCACCGATGCGTCCTAAGCGTGAGTTCCGTGACCGTGACGATCGTTTCGAACGTCGTGGCGACCGTAACGACCGTGGTCCACGCGGCGATCGTCCAGAGCGTGGTGGTGAAGACCGTCCACGTCGTGAACGTCGTGACGCAGGCGATATGGAACTGTACCGCATTGAAGTGGGCCGTGATGATGGTGTTGAAGTTCGTCACATCGTTGGCGCGATTGCTAACGAAGGTGACATCAGCAGCCGTTACATTGGTAACATTAAGCTGTTCGCATCCCACTCTACCATCGAACTGCCAAAAGGCATGCCGGGCGAAGTACTGCAGCACTTTACTCGCACCCGCATCCTGAACAAGCCGATGAACATGCAGCTGCTGGGCGATGCGCAGCCACGTCCTGACCGCGGTGGCGAACGTCGTGGCGGTGGTCGCGGTTTCGGCGGCGAGCGTCGTGAAGGCGGTCGCAGTGAAGGTCGCGGTGGTGAAGGTCGTCGTTTCTCCGGCGAGCGCCGCGAAAGCCGTGGCCCACGTCGTGAAGAAGGCACCAGCCGTCGTCGTTTCGGTGACGCGTAAGCCTTTCGCTTCTGACGTAAAGTAAAATATACAGCCCCGATACACGCTATCGGGGCTTTTTTTATTCCCTTTGTACTCTTGTACTGGTACAGTGCATCGCACTAAAATGCAGAACCGCATGATTAACTGGAGAAAAGGCTGTATGGCGACACTAACCACCACACAAACGTCACCTTCGCTGCTTGGCGGCGTGGTGATCATCGGCGGAACCATTATAGGTGCCGGGATGTTTTCCCTGCCCGTGGTCATGTCCGGTGCGTGGTTCTTCTGGTCGCTGGCCGCGCTGGTGTTCACCTGGTTCTGCATGCTGCATTCCGGCCTGATGATCCTTGAAGCGAACCTGAACTACCGCATTGGCTCCAGCTTCGACACCATCACCAAAGATCTGCTGGGCAAAGGCTGGAACCTGGTGAACGGCCTTTCCATCGCATTTGTGCTCTACATCCTGACCTACGCGTACATCTCAGCAAGCGGCTCGATTCTGCATCACACCTTTTCGGAGATGTCGCTGAACGTTCCGGCGCGTCTGGCGGGACTCTTCTTTGCGATGGGCGTGGCGTTCATCGTCTGGATGAGCACCAAAGCGGTGAGCCGCATGACAGCGATTGTGCTGGGCGCGAAGGTCATCACCTTCTTCCTGACCTTCGGCAGCCTGCTGGGGCACGTTACGCCCGCCACGCTGTTTAACGTTGCGGAAGTTAATACCTCCTACACGCCGTATCTGCTAATGACTCTGCCGTTCTGTCTGGCGTCGTTCGGCTACCACGGCAACGTGCCGAGCCTGATGAAGTACTACGGCAAGGATCCGCGCACCATCGTGAAGTGCCTGGTCTACGGCACGCTGCTGGCGCTGGCGCTGTACGTCATCTGGCTGCTCGGGACGATGGGCAACATCCCGCGCCCGGAGTTTATCGGCATTGCGCAAAAGGGCGGTAACATTGACGTGCTGGTGCAGGCTCTGAGCGGCGTACTGAACAGCCGCAGTCTGGATCTGCTGCTGGTGGTCTTCTCCAACTTTGCGGTGGCGAGTTCATTCCTCGGTGTGACGCTGGGCCTGTTTGACTACCTGGCGGATCTGTTTGGCTTTGACGATTCTGCGATGGGGCGTTTCAAGACGGCGCTGCTGACCTTCCTGCCGCCGATTGTCGGCGGTCTGCTGTGGCCGAACGGTTTCCTGTACGCCATCGGCTATGCAGGGCTGGCGGCCACCATCTGGGCGGCGATTGTGCCAGCGCTGCTGGCACGTAAATCACGTAAACGCTTCGGCAGCCCGAAATTCCGCGTCTGGGGCGGTAAACCGATGATTGCGCTGATCCTGGTATTTGGGGTGGGTAACGCGCTGGTCCACGTGCTGTCGAGCTTTAACCTGTTGCCTGTGTACCAGTAAACACATTGCCCGGTGGCGCTACGCTCACCGGGCCTACAGGGACCGCGTAGGCCGGATAAGGCGAAGCCGCCATCCGGCAAAAAACTACCCCACCAATTCTTCTTTCACCTGCATCGCCAGGTCAAACGAATGCAAACGCGCCTGGTGATCGAAAATCTGGCCGTTGACCATAATTTCATCCGCCTGCGTTTCACGCAGCACTGCTTCCAGCCCGTGACGCACTTTTGCCTTATCACCCACCAGCGACATGCTCAACGCCTGCTGCACGCCATACTGCTCGGAGGCCGACCACAGCTGATGCATATTTTCCACCGGAGGCGGCAACTGGCCCGTCTCGCCGCGGCGCAGCTTCACAAACGCCTGCTGCATAGAGGTAAACAGGAATTCCGCGTCGCGATTGCTGTCAGCGGCAATGATGTTAATACACACCATCGCGTACGGCTTCTCCAGACGCTCGGACGGTTTGAAGTTCGTACGGTAGAGGTGCAGCGCCTGATGCAGCATATCCGGCGCGAAGTGGGAGGCGAACGCGAACGGCAGCCCCAGCTGCGCGGCGAGCTGCGCGCTATACAGGCTCGAGCCTAACAGCCACACCGGGATCTTCTCGCCATAGCCCGGCACCGGGCGCACGTGCGGGTTCGGATCGCGCGCGTCGAACCAGTCCACCAGTTCCGCCACGTCGCGCGGGAAGTTATCGATATCGCCGCTCATATGGCGGCGCAGGGCGCGCATGGTCGGCTGGTCGCTCCCCGGCGCGCGGCCAAGCCCCAGGTCAATACGGCCCGGATAGAGGGTATTCAGCGTCCCGAACTGCTCGGCTATCACCAGCGGGGCGTGGTTCGGCAGCATCACGCCACCGGAGCCAAGGTGTAAAGTGGTGGTATTCGCTGCCAGGTAGCCAATCAGCACCGATGTAGCGGCGCTGGCTATGCCGACCATGTTGTGATGTTCTGCCAGCCAGTAGCGGTGATAGCCACGCTTTTCAGCCAGCTGAGCGAGCTCGAGAGAGTGCGTGAAGGCTTCTCTTGCCGAGGAGCCTTGTGGGATCGGCGCCAGATCCAGCACCGAAAACGGAATGGTTTTGTCAGTCATAACAGCTCACTTTGTCGACGGTCAATCTTTAATACTGCATTAAAAAATGATAACCGTTGTTAACAAAGTGAGCCTTTTTTAGGCCTGAAGTTCCAGCCCGGCCAGACGTTTCCAGTAACCGTTGCAGTCGCTGTTTGCCGTCAGCGGCAGCGGCGACGCGCCGTTTTCGTTGGCGCGGAAGGCGTCCAGCATCGCGAAAACGCTGGTATCCAGCGGCGACAGACGCACCATGTCCACCAGTCCGTCCATCGACGCCAGCTCGTTGCCGAGGTTATAGACGTAACCGCTCATGGTCTGAATGCCGTTCAGGACAAACACCTGCTGGTTCTCCTGCGACAGCATGCTGCGCCCGTTCGGGTACTTGATGCAGCAGGTTTCACATTCATCTTTCGGGCGGTCTTCCGAGCGCGCGGTGAAGCAGCGGGCAGAGTAGGCCAGCGGCAGATGACCGTAGCTCAGCACTTCCACTTCGAACTGATGGCGAATGCCCAGCTCGTCGCACTGATTCAGCAGGTTTGCCAGCCAGTCACGGGAGAGCTCCACCGGCATGCACCAGCGGGTCATTCCCTGTTTGAGCAGCAGGCGCAGGGTGACGGCGTTATAGCAGTTCAGCGCATGGCCTGCGACAAACGGCAGCCTGCGTTCGGCGCACATGTTCACTACCCCCAGGTCGCTCGCTTCCAGCAGAAACTCACCGTTTTCGACGTAGCGCTTCAGCTCGCCCAGTTCGGACGAAGCCTGCACCAGCGCGAGCGTTGACAGCACCACCTGCTTGCCGCTCCCGGCCAGGCTTTTCGCCATCTCCAGCCAGTCGCCCACTTTGGTGGCGCGGCGTTTGCTGCATACTGCTTCACCGAGGTAAATTACATCGGCGCTGCTGGTGGCGGCCTGTTGGTAAAAATCTTCCAGCGTCTCTTTTGGCCAGTAGTAGAGCACCGGCCCTAATGAATATTTCATGGTTATCTCACTGCCATTTACGGTGATACGCGCCCAGCGTGGTTTGCGTGCCTTCGGACATCGATCCGAGCGTCTCCATCCACGCCGCCTGTGGGGCGTAGTTCTGCGGGTCCGCCATGCAGCGGTCGATGGCCTGACGCCACACTTTCGCCACCTGGCTCACATATGCCGGACTGCGCTGGCGACCTTCAATTTTCACCGAGGCAATATTGGCGGCCAGCAGCTCCGGCAGCAGCTCCAGCGTGTTAAGGCTGGTGGGCTCTTCCAGCGCGTGGTAGCGCTCGCCGTCGACCAGGTAGCGGCCTTTGCACAGCGTCGGATAACCCGCGTTTTCACCGTCCTGATAGCGGTCGATCAGAACTTCATTCAGACGCGACTCCAGCCCCTGTGGGGTCTGCTGCCAGCGGACGAAGCGGGCAGGGGAGCAGGCCCCGACGGTATTCGGCGATTCACCGGTTAAGTAAGAAGAAAGATAGCAACGGCCTTCGGCCATGATGCACAGACTACCAAAGGCAAAAACCTCCAGCGGCACTGGCGTGACGCGCGCGAGTTGCTTAACCTGATGAATAGAGAGCACGCGCGGCAGCACCACGCGGGCGACGTCAAAGTGTTGATGGTAAAAACGCACCGCCTCTTCGTTGGTGGCAGATGCCTGAACAGAGACGTGGCGCTCAATATGCGGATAGCGTTCTGCCGCATACTCAAGCATGGCGAGGTCGGCCAGGATTAACGCATCGGCGCCCAGCTGTGCTGCCATATCCACCGCGCGCTGCCAGCGGGCGTAGCCGTCAGGGTGGGCAAACGTGTTGATGGCAATATGCAGCTTGCGGCGGTGCTGATGAACGAAGTTAACGGCTTCCTGAAGCTTTTTCTCCGTAAAGTTAAGGCCAGCAAAATGGCGGGCGTTGGTGTCATCCTTCAGCCCGATATAGACCGCATCGGCCCCATTCTCGATGGCCGCCTTAAGCGCCGGAAGGTTTCCGGCAGGGCAGAGCAGCTCCATAAATTATCCTGATGTAGTCGATAGCAAAATTGTTAACGAGCTGGGATTTTAATTAACCCATACGCGACAATTTTTGATTTAAGGCAGCTAATGGCGTATTGATGGCACCAATAATGGGGTACGTCCGACGATGGTTTGTTGATTTACGCCGCTATGTTCTGGAACGGATGTGGCAAAATAGCGGGACTATAGCTATCAGGGAGTAAAGCTCGTGCTGGATAAACTGCGTTCACGTCTCGTACAATTCGGTCCATCAATGCTGAGCGTGCCGGTCAGGCTGGCGCCGTTCGCGCTTAAACGCCAGGTGCTGGAGCAGGTTCTGAGCTGGCAGTTCCGTCAGGCGCTGCAGGATGGCGAGCTGGAGTTTCTGGAAGGGCGCTGGTTAAGCATTGAGGTGCGTGACATCGGGCTGCGCTGGTTTACCTCCGTGGAGAACGACCAGCTGATCGTTCGTGAGTCTGCCGAGGCGGACGTGAGCTTTAGCGCCAACGCCAGCGACCTGCTGATGATTGCCGCGCGTAAGCAGGACCCGGACACACTCTTCTTCCAGCGCCGTCTGGTGATTGAGGGCGACACGGAGCTTGGCCTGTACGTTAAGAATTTAATGGATGCCATTGAGCTGGAGCAGATGCCGAAAGCGCTGCGCGTGATGTTGATGCAAATGGCAGATTTCGTTGAGGCGGGGCTGAAATCCCCGCCGGACAGTAAACACACTTCAGTAGGTGAGCCATGCTGATTCGAGTCGAAATAGGGATTGATGCACCGGGTATCGATGCGTTATTACGCCGCGCTTTTGAGAGCGATGCGGAAGCCCAACTGGTCCACGATCTCCGTGAAGACGGCCTGATCACGCTGGGGCTGGTTGCCACCGATGACGAAGGTCAGGTTGTCGGCTATGTTGCCTTCAGCCCGGTGATCGTTCAGGGTGAAGATCTTCAGTGGGTGGGCATGGCACCGCTGGCGGTAGATGAAAACTACCGCGGGCAGGGCCTGGCGCGCCAGCTGGTCTATGAAGGGCTGGACTCGCTGAATGAGTTTGGTTATGCCGCCGTGGTCACGCTGGGCGATCCGGCGTTCTATGGCCGTTTAGGCTTCGAGCAGGCCGCGCATTACGATCTTCGCTGCCGCTGGCCGGGTACCGAATCCGCCTTCCAGGTGCATCGCCTGGCGGATGATGCCCTGAACGGCGTAAATGGTCTGGTGGACTACCACGACCATTTTAATCGCTTTTAATCAGGCTCTCGCGTAGCGCCTCAAAGGAGCCGTCTCCGGTCACGAGGCGCTCCTTCTGGCGCTTCGTTAGCTGCTTAATACGGTACTCCAGCCTGAGTGCCAGCGATCTGTCCCCCACGGCGGCAGAAAAAGCCAGCTGCAGTTCGCCTTTCCCCCGCAGCGCTTTTGCCCCTTTCCCCGTTTGATGTTGTAAAAAACGCCGCGCCACATCGGTGGTGATCCCGGTGTAGAGTGCGTTATCAGCGGTTCGGACAAGATAGAGAAACCAGCACACGGTAAACAGATTCAGTATGTTAAGGTGAACGCACCATAGCATGAGAGAGAACGAAAATGGAAACACTGGCCGCCATTAACCGCTGGCTGGCGAAACAGCACGTCGTGACCTGGTGCGTATATAGCGAGGGCGAAATGTGGTGCGCCAACGCCTTTTACCACTACGATCCTGAACGCGTCGCTTTTTACGTCATGAGTGAGGACAAAACGCGGCATGCCCAGATGACCGGCCAGCAGGCAAAAGTGGCGGGCACGGTCAACGGCCAGCCCAAAACCGTCGCGCTGATCCGCGGCGTGCAGTTCAAAGGTGAGATTCGTCGTCTGGAAGGTGAAGAAAGCGACGCACAGCGTAAACGCTACACGCGCCGCTTCCCGGTTGCTGCTGCGCTAAAAGCCCCGGTGTGGGAAATCCGCGTTGATGAGCTGAAATTTACCGACAACACCCTGGGCTTTGGCAAAAAGCTTCACTGGCTACGCGCCGAGCAGGCGTAGCGCTTCGCGGTTAAACGCCGGGAGATCGTCCGGCGTACGGCTGGTGATCAGCTGGTCGTTATCGTTGACCACCTCCTGATCGTAAAACTCGGCCCCTGCGTTTTTCAGATCGATAACGATCGGTTTCACCGCCGTAAGCTTACGCCCGCGGACCACTTCAGCGCTGATCAGCAGCTGCGGGCCGTGGCAGATGGCAAAAACCGGCTTGCCGGTGCCGACGAAGTCACGGGTAAAGGTGACGAAACGCTCGTCCCCGCGCAGGGAATCCGGTGAATGGCCGCCCGGTAACAGCAGGGCGTCGAAATCTGACGGGCTGACGTTATCGATGGACTCGTCGATGGTCACGCTGGCTTCGCCCTTGTGGCCCTTCACGGTTTTACCCGCTTCTTTCTCAATGGTGATGACCTCGTGGCCTGCCTTGCGGAATGCCTCAGCTGGCGACGTAAATTCTGAATCTTCAAACTCGTCGGTAATCAAGACTGCGATTTTTTTACCCATGCTTCCTCCGTTGTTTTCGCTTCAGACTGTTTTTTTCCCGTTTGTGGTAAATACTTACCGATAACAGACTTTTAAGTGTGGTAGAGCAGGTCCAGATCGCAAACGGACAATTCTGTAAAGGGGATAAGATGAGTCAGGTACTGATTACCGGCGCAACCGGGCTGGTGGGGGGACATCTGCTGCGGCTGCTGATCCAGGACCGGCATATCAACTATATTGCCGCCCCGACGCGCCGCCCGCTGTTGGATATCACCGGCGTCTATAACCCGCACGATCCCCAGCTCACCGACGCGCTGGCGCAGGTGCAGGATCCTATAGATATCGCCTTTTGCTGCCTGGGCACGACGCGGCGTGAGGCGGGCAGTAAAGAAGCGTTCATCCATGCGGACTACACGCTGGTGGTGGATACCGCCCTGACGGCGAAAAAGCTGGGGGCAAAACATTTCCTGGTGGTGAGCTCGCACGGCGCCAGCACCGGCTCACCGTTTTTTTACAATCAGGTGAAGGGCAAAATGGAAGAGGCGCTGATTGCGCAGAAGTGGGAGCGCCTGACAATCGTGCGGCCTTCCATGCTAATGGGCCACCGCGACGAACGGCGTTTTAACGAATCCTTCTTCGCCCCGCTGTTTCGCATCCTGCCGGGTAACTGGAAGTCCATCGAGGCACGGGACGTCGCGCAGGCGATGCTGAAAGAGGGGCTGGCACCGTCGCAGGAGGGCGTCAATATCATCCCTTCGGCAAAACTGCGTGAAATCGCGCAGGGCGAGGCGTAAACTTCTCCGGCTTATTAAATAACACTCTCCGGGGAATGGTATGACTGGTCAGTCTTCATCTCAGGCGGCAACACCTGTCCAATGGTGGAAGCCCGCACTCTTCTTTCTCGTGGTCATCATTGGCCTCTGGTATGTGAAATGGCAGCCGTACTACGGCAAAGCCTTCACCGCCGCCGAAACGCACAGCATCGGTAAATCTATACTCGCTCAGGCTGATGCCAGCCCGCTGAAGGCGGCATGGGATTACGCCATGGTCTACTTCCTGGCGGTGTGGAAAGCTGCCGTCTTAGGGGTAATCCTGGGATCGCTGATTCAGGTACTTATTCCGCGAAACTGGCTGGTGAAAACACTCGGGCAGCCGCGCTTTCAGGGCACGCTGCTGGGGACGATTTTCTCTCTGCCGGGCATGATGTGCTCCTGCTGTGCCGCACCGGTAGCGGCGGGTATGCGCCGCCAGCGCGTATCCATGGGCGGTGCGCTGGCATTCTGGATGGGGAACCCGCTGCTCAACCCGGCGACGCTGGTGTTTATGGGCTTTGTGCTCGGCTGGCATTTTGCCGCTATCCGTCTGGTTGCAGGGCTGCTGACGGTGCTGGTGGTGGCGACGCTGGTACAAAAACTGGTGAAGGATACTGCCGTCGAACCCGCAGCCGTTGAACTGGACGTCAGCGAACCGCAGGGCGGTTTCTTTACTCGCTGGAGTAAGGCGTTGTGGCAGCTTTTCTGGAGCACCATTCCGGTCTATATCCTGGCGGTACTGGTTCTGGGCGCGGCGCGCGTCTGGCTCTTCCCGCATGCGGATGGCGCAATCGACAACACGCTGATGTGGGTGATTGCGATGGCCGTTGCAGGCTGCCTGTTTGTGATCCCCACGGCGGCAGAAATTCCGATTGTCCAGACCATGATGCTGGCCGGTATGGGTACCGCACCGGCGCTGGCGCTGCTTATCACCTTGCCGGCAATCAGCCTGCCGTCGCTCATCATGCTGCGTAAGTCTTTCCCGGCGAAAGCGCTGTGGCTGACGGCGGGGCTGGTGGCGTTGAGCGGAGTGATGGTGGGGAGTATTGCGTTGATGTAAAAAAAGCCCGGTGGCGCTCGCGCCTACCGGGCCTTTAGTCAGACGTGGATTACTTAATGTAGGTAAACGCGGTGGTGACGTGCTTCACGCCGCTCACCCGGCTGGCGATATCCGCCGCCGCTTTCCCTTCACGATCGGTCACCAGACCCAGCAGGAACACTTCACCGTTTTCGGTCGTTACTTTTACGTTTGAGGATTTCACCTGGTCTGAACCCAGCAGCTGGGAGCGGACTTTGGTGGTGATCCAGGTGTCAGACGACGCGGTGCCCAGGCTGATTGGCTGACCCTGGCGGATTTCATTGAAGACTTCCGTGGTGCCCTCAACGCCCATTGCGATCTGCTTCGCGCGACTGGAGAGTTCGGTATTCGGTGCCTGACCCGTCAGCAGGACTTTGCCCTGATAGGCCGTCACGTTGATACGCGCTTCTTTCTTGATTTGTTCGTCTTTCGACAGCGCACTGTTGACCCGCAGCTCCAGCGTACCGTCATCCACCTGCGTTCCCACAGAGCGCGGATCGGTCGCCGCTTTGGTGCCTACTGCGGCAGTACCCACAACGGCCGCAGCAATACATCCCTGAAGCAGTAATGCAGACATAAGGACTGCGAGGGTCGATAAAGCCTTCATAAAAACTCCTTAATCATCCTGGTGAGGGAAAAGCGTGTTATCGATCAAATCGCATAAGCAGTTCACCGTGAGCATATGCATCTCCTGGATACGTGCGCTACGGTGAGACGGAATGCGGATTTCCACATCCTGCGGCCCGAGCAGACCCGCCAGCTCACCGCCGTCATAGCCGGTTAAGGCGACGATGGTCATGTCGCGGGTAACGGCGGCTTCAACGGCTTTGACGATGTCCCGGCTGTTGCCGCGCGTGGAGATCGCCAGCAGCACATCGCCAGCATGCCCCAGGGCGCGCACCTGCTTTGCGTAAATTTCGTCATGCAGACGATCGTTAGCAATCGCTGTTAAGACCACATTATCGGTATTAAGTGCAATGGCAGGTAAACTCGGGCGTTCGGTTTCAAAACGGTTAATCATGCTGGCAGCAAAATGCTGTGCGTTGGCGGCTGAGGTTCCGTTGCCACAACAGAGGATTTTGTTGCCGTTAAGCAGGGATTGCACCAGCGTCATTGCAGCGCGAGAGATCGCGTCCGGAAGGGCTTCCGCCGCGGCAATCTGAGTCTGGATGCTTTCTGTGAAGCACACTTTAATTCTTTCGAGCACGTTATCCCTTTTAAATCTTAATTATGCGTCTTCGCCAAAAGCGTTTTTAAGCCATTCGATCTCATTTCCGGTGAAGGCTATCACATCGAAACGGCAATCCACAGTATCAAAGCTCCCATTATGGCGGGCAAGCCACAAGTGGGCAGTCTGTAATAATTTATGTTGTTTGGCGAGCGTCACGCTGGCGGCAGCACCGCCAAAACGGGAAGACTGTCGAAAGCGGACTTCTACAAACACAATCACCTGACCGTCTTTCATGATCAGATCAATTTCGCCGCCGCGCCCGCGGACGTTAGCGGCGATAAAGCGCAGTCCTTTGCCTTCGAGCCAGCGACGCGCTTTTAACTCCCACGCATCGCCGGTCTCTTTACGGCTTAACTGGCCGGGACGATTTGCCCCTGCTGGTATTTGAGCCATGATAACTTCCTGTTAATCACACAGTCCTGAGTGGCGGTCAGATCGCCGGTGTTGCCGTTAAGCTCAAAGCCCGGTACCTGACGCATCTGGGTAAAGTGGTTTGCCAGCGCCCACGCATCAACACCCATCGCATACAGACGCGCCAGAGAGTAGTCGTTACGTACGGAGCTTAGCGCCTGCTGCATCAGCGCCGGGTTGCTGCCCGCCAGCATCGGGATTTCGCTGTACTGCAGGCCGTCCATTTCCAGACGGAAATCCGGGCCTGCGGTGCCCTGTGCGCTGCGGGAGCTGGCGTAGAGCGTTGCGCCGCTCTGGCTGCCGTTACGCATCGCGATCATCGGCTTGATAAAGGCGATCTCCTGCGGCGTGGCAACGATATAGGCCGCATCCACTTTACCACCACCGCTTATCTGAGCGTCGGTTGGCGGGGCAGGGATGGTCAGGCCGCCAATGGTCACGCTCTGCTGCTGCGGCAGGCTGGCGGAAACCGGACTGCCGTTAAGCGCGATACCCGCTCCACCGTTAACGCCCGCACGCAGTTCAGAGACGGAACCGAATTTCTGCTGCAGCACGATGCCGCCGCCCAGCTTCTGCCATTCATCGGCAAAAGCATTAGCCACGCGATCGCCCAGCGTACTGCGTGGGATCAGCAGCAGCGGGGCCTGTTTACCCTGCTCGTGGATATGACGCGCCGCATCGCGGGCTTCATCTTCCGGAGAGAGTGCGAAGTAGCAAATATTGGCCCGGTTCTGAACCTGTTCCGGCTGGTTGAGCGCCAGTACGTTCAGCGTGGTATTGCTCTTCATCAGCTCTTCCACGTTATTTTTCAGCAGCGGGCCGACAACGATGCTTGCCCCGTCCTGCTGAACCTGCGCCAGCACCTGGTCAAGCGGCTTCGAACTGGTGTCGTAGATTTTCAATTCAGCGCCCGGGTTGGCGCTGGTAGCTGCAACGGCCTGCGGCTGTGCTGCAGGTTGAGCGGTAGGTTGTGCAGGCGGCTGTTGAGGCTGTTCTGCCGTAGCCTCTGGTGCAGGCGTCGCTTGTGCCTCAGCCGGAGCCTGTGCTGCCGGTGCGGCAGTCGCTGGAGGGGTAGTCGGTGCGGTAACCGGGTTTTGCATTGTACCCTGCGCCGGGGTTTGTGCGGTGGTCAGGTCACTGGTCTCGGCGGCAGAGGGGCTGACAACGTCGTTCACGTTGGCCGCCTGCGCTGCCTGCACCGGAACCGCACTGCCCGTTACCGGCGTGGTGCCGTTTTTCGCTGCTTCAAAGCCCTGTTGAATCGTACGGCCAAACACTGCCGCCTGGCCATTCAGCGGCAGAAGCAGCGCAATTTTGCTTGTCGACGCAGGCTTAAAGTTCTGCACATTCACCAGCTGGGTTGGCAGCATTTTTGCGCCCGGGTTCTGCGGGTAACGGGTCTGCCAGTCGGTAATACCGGCTTTCAGCATTTTTGGATCGCTGCGGTTGTTAAACCACATCTGCTGCAGATCAAGCCAGCCCTGAAGCACGTTTTCGTCCGCATTAATGACCAGCGCCTTTGCCTGATCCTGGGTCATCGAGGCAAGCGCCTGCCAGGTGGCATCAATGTTTTTCTGCTTGTCGGCACCGGCGAGCAGCGGCTCCTGGGCAATCAAGGCACGCAGGAGCGTCAGGGAAGGGCGCCCCTGTTCAGCGGTAATGCCTGCCTGCCAGAAGCGCGCCTGCTGGTTTTTAT
Organism: Enterobacter sp. 04-C-12-SI-ECC; assembly: GCF_047530715.1. Taxonomy (NCBI): domain Bacteria; kingdom Pseudomonadati; phylum Pseudomonadota; class Gammaproteobacteria; order Enterobacterales; family Enterobacteriaceae; genus Enterobacter; species Enterobacter sp. 04-C-12-SI-ECC. Next base: position 126,072 of record NZ_JBLKDI010000004.1, on the reverse strand, counting down.
CCAGCGCGCTCAGGTCGATGCCCCCCAGGATCTTTTTCGCGCCATCATAATCTTTCTGCGCGACCTTCAGCTCGGCAGAGAGCAGGCTCTGCTCAAGTTGCTGAGTATCGTTAAGCTCTTTCGGCAGTTGGCCGAACAGCTCGGCAGCCTGCTGGGTTTTGCCCTCTTTCAGCAGTGCACGAATGGCGAGTAATTGCCAGTTGATCCTGGTATCATTTGTACTCTGCGACATTTGTTGCAGATAAAAGCCAGAATCAGCCTGAGCGGAGCCCTGAAGATGGGCGGTGCTCTGGTCAGGTGCCTGGGTGCCACAGCCTGCAAAAATCAGGGCTGCGAGCAGCAGCGGCACGCTGCGCGTGGCTTTTTTTCGAAGAAACGTTAACGGTACCATACTGTATCCAGTGATTTTTTTACGCAATGCTCAATATTAAATCGGCAATACGGACGAAACAATGAAACAACACGAAACGGCAGATAATTCTCAAGGCCAGCTTTATATTGTACCTACTCCTATCGGGAATTTGTCTGATATTACCCAACGTGCGCTGAACGTATTGCAAGCTGTTGATTTAATTGCCGCTGAAGACACCCGACACACCGGTTTACTTCTGCAACATTTCGCGATTAACGCCCGTTTGTTTGCCCTGCACGATCACAATGAGCAACAAAAAGCCGAAACGCTGGTGGCGAAGCTCAAAGAGGGGCAGAACATCGCGCTGGTCTCTGACGCCGGGACGCCGCTGATTAACGATCCTGGCTACCATCTGGTGCGCACCTGTCGCGAAGCCGGGATTCGCGTTGTGCCGCTGCCGGGACCGTGCGCCGCTATTGCTGCATTGAGCGCCGCAGGTTTGCCGTCTGACCGTTTCTGCTATGAAGGCTTCCTCCCTGCCAAATCTAAAGGCCGCCGCGACGTCTTAAAAGAGCTGGAAGCGGAACCGCGCACCCTGATCTTCTACGAATCCACTCACCGCCTGCTGGAAAGCCTGGAAGATATGGTGACCGTCTGGGGGGAAGGCCGCTACGTGGTGCTGGCGCGCGAGCTGACCAAAACCTGGGAAACCATTCACGGCGCGCCAGTCGGTGAACTGCTGGCGTGGGTGAAGGAAGACGAAAACCGCCGCAAAGGCGAAATGGTGCTGATTGTCGAAGGGCATAGGGCGGAAGAGGATGCCCTGCCTGCTGATGCGCTGCGCACGCTGGCCTTGCTGCAGGCCGAACTGCCGCTGAAGAAAGCGGCGGCATTAGCAGCAGAGATTCACGGCGTGAAGAAAAATGCGCTGTATAAGTATGCGCTGGAGCAGCAGGGGGAGTAAGCCAAATGAGCCGCTATCAGCCTCCTTTTACCATCACACCCTTTATCCTCAATCAGGTGGTTGAGATTGGTGAGCTATTAGGACATTGGGCGGCACATTCAGGTCGAACATCTCCGCTTCTCCGTAAAGAGAACCGTATTCGAACTATTCAGGCCTCGTTAGCGATTGAACACAACTCGCTGACGACAGGCCAGGTGACGGCAATTATGGAGGGCAAGCGCGTGCTTGCTCCCGAAAAAGATATTCAGGAAGTACGCAACGCTATCCTGGCATATGAGAAGTTGCCCGAATGGAAGCCCTGGAAGCTCAATGACTTACTGAGTGCGCACCGATTATTAATGATTGGGCTGGTCGAACAACCCGGCAAGCTCAGGAATGGCGGTGTAGGGGTATATCGTGGAAATCAGTTAGTTCACATGGCTCCGCCAGCCTCGCAGATAAATCGCCTTATCGGCGAGCTTCTCACCTGGCTTAAGCAAACCGATCTTCATCCGCTGATTGCCAGTTCAGTATTTCATTACGAGTTTGAGTTTATTCATCCCTTTTCGGACGGAAATGGCCGCATGGGGCGGCTGTGGCAAACGTTGATCTTAAGCCAGTGGCGCGCAGAACTGGCATGGCTGCCCGTTGAGACACTCATTCACTTCCAGCAAGCGCGCTATTACCAGATTTTAGGGCAGTGCGATCGGGCCAGTGATTGCACGGTATTTGTTGAATTCATGCTGCAAAATATGGCGGAAGCGTTGCGGGAAGGAATCAGTATGTCGTCCGTCATGTCGGAAAAAATGTCGGAAGAATTGTCGGAAAAAGAAAAGGCAATCCTTGAGCTTCTTACCGTTCAACCGCAATTGACTGCGGTAATGTTGGCCTCTGTACTGGGCGTGACTTCCCGTACCGCGGAGCGATATCTCCATTCTTTGCAAACAAAAGGTAAATTGAAACGCATCGGGGCAAGGAAAGGCGGAAGCTGGCAGGTCATGGCATAACCTGCCAGCTGAACACGACTTATTTACCTGGTATCGCCTCAAACACCAGCATTTCCAGCGGTTGCAGCGTAATCACCACGGCGTTTTTGTACGCCTCCGGTACGGTTGAATTACGGCCATACATCCCTTTCAGACTAAACTGCACCGCGTCTCCTGTCGGGATTTCGAAATCTCGCGTCAAATCCAGGTAGTAGCTTTGCGGCTTATCCGACGGGTTACGCAAGCCGAGTATGGCTTTCTCTTTACTCCACGAAGCCCAGCCGTAAACCTGCAGCGCCGTCGGGTCTCCGCCAATCCAGTGCGTATCCACCAGCACGCTGGCATTGTCACGCGACCATTTTGCGGCCTGCGCCAGTGTATCCCATTTCGCCTTGTTCAGCATTGAAGGGGTGATATACAGTTCCTGCAACTGGGTGCCGGTGGCGAAGTAGCTCCAGACCTGATCGGCAAAATCACTGTCCGTTTGCACCTTCTCCAGCCCGTAATAGGCATTCTCAGCGCTGACGATGCCGTGATACATCAGCGAGTTCAGCGGAAACAGCGGGCCTTTGCGCACAATGGAGCGGTACGTTTCGGCATCGCGGTAGGTCATCCACTGCTGCACCGGCGTGCCGGGACCGTACAGGTTGATGTCATCACCCTGACGCCAGATGGAATCCGCATAGAACAGCCAGGACGGACTGGCGTTGGTGCCGGTCGTCAGGTTGATAAACAGATTCGGGTTGGCGCTGCGCATGTTATGCAGCAGAGCGATGGAGGCGTCAAAATCCGAGGCGAACGGGCTGCCCGGGATATGCGCGTTGGCGTTACCCATCCCGTCCAGCTTGAATGAGGTAATATGCTCGTTCTTGATAAGCTTAACGATCTGCTCATTGAAGTTTTTAAAGTAGTTAGGCCCTGACAGGGCCAGCTTCCCGTCGACGGTTTCGAACCCATACTCTTTTGCATGCGAGACGCGAACGTCACGCGGTTTGTTATACCCTCCCCACGGTGAGAGCCATAGTCCCACCGAGCTGTGCAGGCTGTCGGCTTTTTCCCGTACCTTGCCAAAACCGTTGCCGAATGCCGGGCCAAACAGCCAGCGCCCGGTCAGGTCGTCCCAGCCATCGTCCAGCAGGAAGGCGTCCAGCGCCACGCCGCGTCCGGCGATAAATTCCTTATTCCATTCATCCATCCGCCCCAGCACGTCCTGTTCGGAATAGGGGGTAAAGAAGCCAATATCCATCCAGCTGTTGTAGTGCAGGTAGGGCTTATACGGACGCGGACGCACGGCATTAATAAACTGGTTTACGCTGCGGCGCAGCTGGCTGATTTCCGGGAAGGTACCGAAGTATGTGGTATAGCTGACCGGCGTTGCGGGCTGAATCGGCGTTTTTAACTCTACGTTGAGGTTGGTCGTCGCTTCATAGGCGTAAGTATTCACGATCGGTTTATCTGGAAGAATAAAGAACGAATCAGCAACGATCGGCGAGCTGTTGATCGCCCCGTCAACATACGGTGCCTGTGACTGCTTTTTCGTCGGGAAGAAGGTGATTTTCGCCACGTCTCGCGGCTGGCCGACTGCGGCAACGGTGTAGTCGATGCTGGCGTATTTCCCCTTCACCAGATTCAGCTTCACCGTTACGTTAAAGTCCGGATGGGTAAAGTCGATGACAATCGCGTTGTCCCGCTTTTCGACGTGCTTGATGGTGAAATCAGCGGTGTGGATTTTTGTCTCATCCGGCAGCGTCAGAAAGAACAGCTCCTGCGGCGTGAGCGGATGGTTAGCCTTGCTGTCCTTCACTACCACCGCTGCATTTGCATCATCAAACGAGAGGGCAATATTGTCGTTATTGAGCGCGTAGTTCGCTGCTGCCGCACCATGTGAAACAGCGAGAGCCAGCAGCGAGAGCGTGAGTACTTTTTTCATCGGTTAAGATCCTAATCAGTAATGCTTCAGCATGCGGTTGATGGATTGCTCCAGCCAGTAGCGCTGGGTGCCGAAGTTAATCCGCAGGTAGTTTTCGCCGTTTTGCACGTAGTGGCTGCCGTCTTCAATCACGACACCGGCCTGTTGGGCGAAATGTTGGGTCAACGCTGTGGCGCTGCGCTCGTCGGCGCTCACGTCTATCCAGGCCAGATACGAGGATTCCGGGTTCATCATCTTCCACGCCGGGAAGTGAGTCTGAATAGCGTCTGCAAGATAGCGCGCATTCCCTTGCAGATACCCGTTCAGCGCGTCGAGCCACGGCAGGCCGTGCTGATAGGCGAGGATAATCCCCCATACGCCGAACATATTGGGTGAGGTAATTGAGTTCTTCTCCAGCTGCTGGCGGAAGCGCTGGCGCAGCGAATCGTCCGGGATCATCGAATAAGACGTTTTCAGCCCGCCCAGGTTGAAGGCTTTATTGGGTGACGTCAGCACGATCAGGTTGTCCTGGGCGGCACAGCCCGAGGCCAGACAGCTGACGAATGTACCGTCCAGAATGTGCTCGGCATGAACTTCATCGACGACAAGAATCGTGCCGTAGCGCTTACAGAGATCGGACACCTGGCGTATCTCATCCGCGCGCCAGATTCGGCCCGAGGGATTATGCGGCGAGCAGAAGAACCACAGTTTGGGACGGTGGGTTTTGAGCTGATCTTCAACCAGATTAAAATCCAGCTGATAGCGGTTTTCCTTCACGCTCAGCGGATTTGCAAGCACCCGCACGCCCTGGCGCTGCGCCGCCATCGCAAACGGATCGTAGACCGGCGTGTTCATCATCACGCTGTCGCCAGGCTGGCAGAACGCCTGAACCGTGTAGTGCAGGGTGGACACGGTGCCGTAGGTCAGCGTGATCCACGATCGGTCTACCTCAACCTGATGACGCGTGCGCTGAAAGGCGATCGTCGCGTCGTAAAATTCGTCGAAGCACCAGGTATAGCCAAAGGTGCCGTGCTCCACGATGCGCCGGAAGCCTTCAATAACGGCGGGCGGCGAGGTGAAATCCATATCGGCGATCCACAGCGGGATAAACCCCTCCGGAACATCACCAAAGCGCGAGCAAACAAACGCATGGTCCCATTTACGGCACTTATCGCTTTTACGCTCGATGATTTTGTCGAAATCAAACACAACGACCCCCTGTTAAATTAAGGCTTCAATGCCGGTTTTGACGCTCTGCACCTGCGGGCCGATGATCACCTGTACGCTGTGAGCATCCAGCACCACCACCGACAGGGCGCCTGCCGCCTTCAGCGCCTGCTGATCGATAAGGCCCATCTCTTTCACCACCAGACGAAGGCGGGTGATGCAGTTGTCGAGCGACTCGATGTTCTCTTTGCCACCGAGCGCGCGCAGGATAAGTCCATGATCGTATTTCGATTTTCCACGCGCGCGGGTGTTGGCTTCGACGGCCTGCTGCGCAGCCTGCGCGTCCACTTCACGTCCCGGCGTCTTGATATCGTGTTTGAGGATGTACCAGCGGAAGACGACGAAGTAGATGGCAAACCAGGCAATACCGACCGGGAACAGCAGATACCATTTGGTCGACATCCCCTGCATCACGCCGAAGATCAGCAGATCCAAAATCCCGCCGTCGGTGTTGCCGATGGTGACGCCGAGCAGTGCCATCACCATCAGCGCCAGGCCCGACATCACGATATGGAAGGCGTAGAGCGCAGGGGCGATAAACAGGAACAGGAACTCAATCGGCTCTGAAATACCGGTGACGACGGACACCAGCACGCCGGAAAGCAGCAGCCCCTTAATCACCGGGCGGTTCTCCGGACGGGCGGTGCGGTAGATGGCGTACGCCACGGCGGGTAAGCCAAAGATAAAGGTCGGCATAAACCCTTGTGACAGAAACGCGGTAACGTGCGGGCTAAACGGCAGTCCGGCTTTCAGCTCGGCGTAGAAGATGTTCAGCGCGCCGGCCACTTCATGGCCGTTGACCATCTCAATGCCGCCTGCCGGCGTGAAGCGCACCATCGCCAGCAGAATATGGTGCAGGCCGAAGGGTTTAAGCAGCAGCACGCCCACGCCATAAAGGAAGGGGCCAAAGACGCTGGTGCTCTGGATAATATGGCCGATGCCGGCAATCCCCAGCGCCACGTATTCCCACAGCAGCGGGATAAACAGCCCGACCAGCGACAGCGTGAGTGCGGTAATGATGGGCACAAAACGAATGCCGCTGAAAAAGGCAAAGGCATCGTGTAACACGGTGTCCTGAAAACGCTCATGCAGGAAGTAAGTGATTACCCCGACCACGATGCCGCCCAGCACGCCCATCTCCAGGGTCTGGATCCCCAGCACGATCGATTGTCCTACCTGTCTCATGGTGGCGGCGTCGGCAAGCTGGTGGGTGGCGGTCAGGTAGTAGTTGATGCTCATGTTCATCAGCATATAGCCAACGAACCCGGCAAAGGCTCCCACGGCCTTGTTGCGTTTGGCAAGACCCATCGGGATCGCCATGGCGAACATCAGCGGCAAATAGGTAAAGGCGAAGCCGCCCACCATGGCGATAAAGCCAAAGGTCAGCTGCGTTAACTCGCCGCCCAGAAAGGGAAAACTTTTAATGGTGGAAGGGCTGGTGACGGAGCTGCCGATACCCAGCAGCAGCCCCATAAAGGCCAGCAGGGAGACCGGGAACATAAATGTCTTTCCCAGGCTTTGGAAAAATTCCCACGCTTTCGATTTAAACGACTTTTCCTGTGTCATGTTGGGACTCCTCGGATTTTTAGGATAATGGAAGGCGCTGTCCGGCTTAAGGACGCGCCTTCATATTTGCGAGGCTTATAGTTATTTTTTAGGTATTGACGTAATGCGCGATGGAATCAGGCTTCAGCAGGAAGCTGCAGCCGGTTTGCGGAGCCGCAAACGGTGATTTTGCTTCTGACCACCTCTTTCATGGCGTCCATGCCGACCCGCATGTAGAAGCGCGGATCGTTACCCTGCGGGTTTTCGGCAAACCAGGCTTTCACCGCGTCAGAGAAGGCGATTTTCAGCTCGGTTGCCACGTTCACTTTGCAGACGCCCAGCTCGATGGTGCGACGAACATCCTCATCCGGCACATCGCTTGCGCCGTGGAGCACCAGCGGCACGGTGACGACTTCACGGATCTCGGCCAGCCGCTGGAAGTCGATTTTTGGGCGTTTGGTATACAGGCCGTGAGCGGTGCCGATGGCGACGGCAAGGCTGTCGACGCCGGTCAGTTCGACGAAGCGTTTCGCCTCCTGCGGATCGGTGAGAAACGCGCTTTCCGCATCAACGCTCATGTCATCTTCCACGCCGCCCAGGCGGCCCAGCTCAGCTTCGACGCTGCAGTCGTTGAGGTGGCAGAAATCGACCACCGACTTCACCAGCTGCACGTTCTGTTCAAACGGATAGTGGCTGCCGTCGATCATCGCGCTGCGTACGCCCGCGTTGACCTTGCGGCGAATATCGTCCAGCGATTCGTGGTGATCGAGGTGCAGCGCCAGCGGCATGTCGTAGGTGAGGGAGTACGCGCTGCACAGGGCGTAGATCTCTTCCAGCGCGATGTGCTTAAAGGTGCCCGGCGTGCCCGCGAGGATCACCGGCGATCGCATTTCGCTGCACGCTTCGAGGATCGCCTGGATCGTCTCCGCGTTGTGGATGTTGAACGCCGGAACGGCATAGCCTTTTGCCTGTGCGTCCTGCAGAAGATATTTCGTTGAGATAATACTCATAATCAGATCCTCTTAAGCCTGCCACGGGTGAATAACAACGCCCTGCACTACGCGGTTGACCGTCCCGCTGGCGGATGGCGTATCGGGCGTATTGCCCACGCTGAGCGACTGGGTGAGCGCAAAGACCTGGGCATAGATCAGGAAGCAGAACGCCTGTTCCATATCGATAAACGGTCGTGAAGGCGGCAGCAGAATGTGCGGACCCGCTTCAATGGCCGGATCGTTTTCAGCGGCGATGGCGACGACGCGCAGGGCCTGGCGATCGCGGCGCAGTTCGGCCAGCAGATCCAGATCGTACTGACGCGTATACGGATGGCTGGAGATGAACACCACCACCAGCGTTTCGTTGTCGACCAGAGATTTCGGCCCATGACGGAAGCCCGTCGGGGAATCGTAAAACGCCGCCAGCTTGCCCGCCGTCAGCTCCAGCACCTTCAGGGCCGATTCGCGCGCCGCCCCCTGCAGGCCGCCGCTTCCCAGATACACGATCCGTTTCCATGGCTCGTTGCCAAAGACGCCGTGACTGAAATCGCCGAGCGAGGAGAGGATCGCCTGACAGCGATCGGCCACGTCGCGGAAGGTTTGACTGTTGATCGTCTCCGGGGCGAATACGGCCAGACAGCTCGCCATCATGGTGGTGATGCTGCTGGTCATCGCGAACCCGCGATCGTGCGTTTCGGCAGGCATCAGCAGGGCATATGCGTTATCGCTTTCAACGGCGGTCTGGTACAGGCTCCCTGCCTCGTTGCAGGTGATCGACAGGTGGTAGCACTCCGGTACGAACTGATTGGCCAGCTCAACGGCCGCGACGCTTTCCGGGCTGTTGCCGGAGCGGGCAAACGAAACCAGCAGCAGCGGATGCGCAGGGCTGAAGTAGTCCATCGGGTTTGTGACCAGGTCAGTGGTCGGGACGGCGGAGATAGTTTTCCCGGTGTGGCTCGCAAGCCATGGCGCAATGATATCGCCGATAAACGCGGACGTGCCCGCGCCGGTCAGGACGATCCGCAGATCGTGCTTGCGCAGCAGCGGCGTCAGGAAGCTGTCGATCGACGCGCGCAGGCTATCGATATTGTTGAGCGAGCGGATCCAGCTGGCAGGCTGCTGGCGGATCTCTTCTTCGGTCCAGGTGCCGGTTGTCGCGGCGGTAGTGGTTTGTGGCATAACTCAGTCCTTAGTCGTGTGAATTCCACATCAGACGCTGGCAATCGTGTCGCTATCTTTCGTTTCGTTTCACTTGTTCACTTAAGCAGTTAAATAAAATCTATAGAAAAGAAATCGAAACTTCAATGAAAGAAAAGAAATAAAACGAAAAGTGTGATCGTGAAAGGAAAGGGAAAATTTAAGGAAAGGAAAAGAAAGGCCTTACGATCGGGTGCCGTAAGGCCAACAGGAGACACAATGAAAGGGCTAAAGGGGGAGAGCCTGACCCTGAATCCAGATTTGCTGGAGGTGTAAACCCCCGTCCAGCGCGTTGAGATTCGCGCGTTTACCCGGCGCTAGCGAACCGAGTTGGTTATCCACGCCCAGAAGGCGGGCGGGATGCAGCGAGGCCATATGAATGGCGTCTTCGGCAGTAATGCCTGTATGTTCCACCATATTGCGTACGGCGGCATCCAGCGAGAGCGTGCTCCCGGCCAGCCCGCCGGAGCCGGTTCGAACCACGCCGTTTTGCATCGTGACCGCTTCACCACAGAGCGTATACCGACCGTCCGGCATACCGGCCGCCTGCATGGCATCGGTGATCAGTACCAGGCGTTCTTTCGCGCAGCAACGGCATAATCGCATGGCTCCCGGATGAACGTGGTGGCCGTCGGCAATCAGCTCCAGCCACGCCCGTTTGTCCGTCAGCCCGGCGCCGACCATGCCGGGTTCCCTGTGGTGCAGCCCCGTCATGCCGTTATAGCAGTGCACCAGCCCATCGGCACCCGCGTCAAACGCGGCGAGGGTTTGATCGAACGTAGCGGCGCTGTGGCCCAGCATCACGCGTATCCCGCGCTGTTTAAGATGGCGAATCGCCAGCAGCGCGCCGGGTTTTTCCGGCGCCAGCGCCACCACCCGTAACGTGCGCAGTGAAACGTCAATCAACCTGTCCAGCTCGGCGATATCCAGCTCCCGGAACAGGTCCGGCGGATGCGCCCCTTTGTTCTGCGGCGTAAAATACGGCCCTTCCAGATAGCTGCCCAGGATCTGCGCGCCGGGGCCGCCCGACTGGCAGCGTCGGGCGATTCGCGCGAGCGCGCCGTGGATAGCCTCCAGCGGCGCGGTGACGGTGGTGGTTAATAAGGCGCCCACGCCTTCGCGCGCTTTATGCATTGCCAGAGTATCCAGCACGTCAGGCGCATCATCCATTACGTCCACGCCCGCGCCGCCGTGGACGTGCGTATCGATATACGCCGGGCACAGCAGTTCCGCATCGCGCGACGCCACGCCCGTCGGGATAGGCTCGATCGCCGCTATCACGCCGTTTTCAATGCGTAGCTGGTGGTCATCCCGCCATCCCTCTTCGGTAAGCACCCGCCTTGCGCGCAGCAGCTGGCTCATATTCCTTCCTCGGCAGGTGCTTCCTCGCGACAGCGTCCCAGCTCGTCTACGAGGCTGGTCAGGCCGCGGTGGCCGCACTCCAGCGCCTGCAGACGAAACGCTTCGCTACTTAATCCGTCACGTTCCAGCACCATTTCCAGCAAAAGCTGCAGGTTGGTGCCGGTAATCACTTCGCTACCCGGTCTTTGCATCGCGAGCGTCGCGGCCACGCGAAACGGCGTGCCGCCGAGAAGGTCGGTCAGGAAAATAATATCCTGCTCTGGATCCAGTTCACTCACCGCCTGCGTTAGCTGAGCTGTCAGCCTGACAGTGGTGGAGGTTTCCGGAAAATCGATGGCGATAAACTGCGGCTGCTCGCCAAGGATCTGCCTCATCGCCTGTTCAAGCCCGCTGGCAAAGCCGCCGTGACCCGTCAAAATTATGCCTAACATCGCAACCTCTTTGCTTTTACAGGAAGTGACAGAATTTACCGACAACGCCCAGCAGTACGGTGATACCGATCAGCCGCAGCGGGCTCCAGCCGCGGCGCACCAGCCAGAACATGGTCAGGGTGTAGACCAGCGGCAAGAACGCGGGCATCAGCTTGTCGATCACGTCGGTTTGCAGTTTAACGACCGCATCACCCGCCTTGATTTCAAGCGTCGTATTGAGTCGGACGTAGGTCGCCACCAGCGCGCCGATCACCGTCATCCCGACAATAGAGGCCGCGTGGCCGACCTTTTTGGTGTTGGCTTTGATCAGCGGAATGGCGGCAACGCCCATTCGGTATGCGTAGTGCGCCAGGCCAAAGCGCAGGCCGAGATGCACCACGTTGAACAGCACGATAAAAACTACCGCGCCAAGAATGGAGCCTTGCAGCGCCAGGCTGGCACCAATACCGCCGCAGATGGGTAACAGGGTCAGCCAGAACATGGCGTCACCAATGCCTCCGAGCGGGGCACCGACCGCAATTTTGGTGCTCTGAATGCTGTTTACATCCTGCTTGGAACGCTCCATTGCCAGAATAATGCCGATAACGAAGGTCACCAGAAACGGATGGGTGTTAAAGAAGCCCATATGACCTTTCATCGCCCGCGCCAGGTCCCGCTTATTGGTGTGGATCTTTTTCAGCGCGGGCAGCAGCCCGTACAGCCAGCCGGAGGCCTGCATACGCTCGTAGTTGAACGAGGCCTGCAGCAGCATGGAGCGCCAGGCCACGCGGTTAATGTCTTTTTTGGTCAGCTCCGCGCCAATGGTCTGGTCTTCATAGACGTTTTCATTCACGCCGCTCAGCAGCGTCTCTTCACTGACAGACGCGCCCGGCAGGGTGGTTTGATTAGATGCCATCTTCAAATTCCTCTTTCTGGGCCGCAGGCGCCGTCGGTTCAGGCGATTTACGCAGCAGGTCGATCAGCGCCATCGCCAGCGCCGCTGCGGCAATCGCCAGTACGGGAAGCTTCAGCCAGGCCGCGGCGACAAAACCGATAATGAAATAAGGGATGTAGACGTTTTTCATCATGATCTTCAGCAGCACGGCGAAGCCGATCGCTGGCATGATGCCGCCTGCGACGCCGAGACCGTCAATCAGACGCTCCGGCAGGATAGCAATGGCGGTTTTCGCGTGTTCAGCGCCAAAGTAGATGGGCAGAAACGCGCACAGGAAATAAAAAATGCCGAGCGCCAGCAGCGCCAGATAGTTGACTCGCTCTATGCCGTCGGTGTCCGCGTTGGCCGCCATGCGATCGCAGCGGGACATCACGCCGGACATGACCGAGAAGAGGAAGGTGATACCCATCTGCACCGCCACGGCAAACGGCACCGCGACCCCAACGGCGACATCCGGCTTCACGCCCGTGGTGATGGCAAACGTGGTGCCGACGATGGTGCCGATAATCACGTTTGGCGGCTGCGCGCCCGCCAGCGGCGCCAGACCCATCCAGACCAGCTCTAAGGTACCGCCGGTCAGGATCCCGGTATGCAGATCGCCCAGTATCAGGCCGACCAGAGGACCAAGCACCACCGGGCGGTGCATGTGTGTTAAGCCGTTAAACATATCCAGGCCCGCGATAAAGGCAAGAAGCCCCAGCGCGAATGCCTGCAACAGACTGATTTCCATTGTGAATCCCTCAAAGCAGTTTAAAGAGATCCAAAGCGGTCTCTGTTGGGACGCCCTGAACAAAGCATTCCACCCCGGCCGCTTTCAGGCCGTTGAACGCAGCGATATCGTTCGCGTCGACAGAGACCGTTTTGGCAATTTGCTGTTTGCCACTGGCGTAGTGCATGTTTCCTACGTTGATACGGGTGATGGGCACGCCGCCCTCAACCAGCTTCAGAAAATCGGCGGGTGATTTGCAGACCAGCAGAATTTTCTGGCGGTCAGCGGCGCGGTGAATGTTGTCGATCACTTTTTGCAGCGACCAGAAACGCACGGCGATCCCTTCCGCGAGCACCATTTCCATCAGGTTTTGTTGAACCGGATCGTCTGCAACCTCGTCATTTGCCACCAGCACCAGGTTTGCCCCCGCAAACCCCACCCACTGCACGCCCACCTGTCCGTGGATCAGGCGTTCATCAATGCGGCATAAGACAATGTTTGGCATAGCGTTTTCCTCTTTTTAATTATGCGTGTGGAGTCGTTACGCCTTCGCAGGCGGCATGGTACTGCTGGAGTATGTCCTGAATGTGGTCAATGATGAGTTCCCGCGGCGTTGACTTGAGAGCGCCCTCGCGAACTTTGCTGTACTGCAACGGCAAATACTGGCTGATAAGCGGCAGCGGAATGGGTTCGTCTGCCAGATTGCGCACCAGTCGTTCAAAGGCATCGTCAATCTGGCTGTCCGGCCAGTAATAGCGCACGCGGTCGGAGTAGCTGTAGCCGCGGGCCAGGCGTCGGGCGTTGCCGTCACCGTGATAGTGGCTTTGCCAGTATTCCGGGCGATCGAGCATCACGTTTTCCAGAACGTGACGCAGGCCCGAGCTGGCTTTCGCCGGCAGCAGTTCTTCTTCAATGGCGGCCAGTGAGAACAGCGCTTCACGCAGGGCAAAGGTCAGGGCAGGGCCGACTTTTAAAATAGCGAAGTGATCGTTAACCAACTGGCGCAGCGCCTGCGGCGTCTGGTAATCGGTAGAGTGTGCTTCAAATACCAGCGTGTCATAGGCTTCAACCATCTTGCTCAGCGCGACGGCTTTATGTGGCTGATAGTCACAAACGTGCGCATGATCGAACTCAACGCCGGGCTGAACCACCAGGCCAATAATGCGCGGCCAGATGTCGCTTAACCCTTCCTTCTCGAATGCGTGGCGGTGTGCCTCAAGCGTGGCGCGCGCCGCCTCTGGCGTCGTGACCTCAAGCTCGGTCAGCGTTTCGTGCGCGCCGCCGGGAACCGGAACTTCCGTGCCGATAACGTAGACCAGATCGGCTACACCAAATTGCTCAAGACAGGTTGTTTCGGCAATTTTTGCCAGACGCGCGGCGCGCCCGGCAACGATCGCATCGGTCAAAGGAACCGGATCGTCTTCACAGGACATGCTGCAATCGAGGTGAATTTTTTTAAATCCGGCTGCCACGTAGTGCCTGATCAGATCGTCGGCGTTCGCCATCGCCTGCAAAGCCGGCAGGTTTTGCCAGCGGTTGGGCCCTAAATGATCGCCGCCGAGGATCAGCTGTGACGTCGGGAAACCAAGCGAGTCCGCCAACTGGCAGACAAACCCGTGAAAGTCGGCGGGCGTCATGCCGGTATAGCCGCCAAACTGATCCACCTGGTTTGAAGTAGCTTCAATCAGCAGCGGCGTTTGGCGTGAATGGGCGTAACGAATGGCAGCTTCAAGTACCAGTGGATGTGCGGAACAGACGGCATAAATCCCGTTTGCATTCCCCCGTTTATGTTGTTCCACCATTTCTGTCAGATGTTTCACTTTCCTCTCCATTTCGGATGGTAATGATTTTTATCTTTCGTTTTGTTTCATTTAATCCTGCACCATGGTGATATAAAAATAAAACGAAAGATAATAGTTTTCCGATCTGTTTCACAAAAGAAACATAATGAAAGGTTTCAGCGCGGTGTCAGCTTGCGTATCGTCACCATGCAGGGCTTGCATTCCCGTAATGGAAAGGCGTTAATAGGCAAAACGAAATGAAACGAAAGAATATTGATTAAGGAGCTCGTATGAGCAGCACCGATTCATCCGCAGAAAAGCGCATCACCGGCACCAGTGAAAGGCGAGAGCAGATCATTCAGCGGTTGCGGGCGCAGGGAAGCGTGCAGGTTAACGATCTGTCTCATCTGTACGGCGTATCGACGGTGACGATCCGCAACGACTTGGCGTTCCTGGAAAAGCAGGGCATCGCCGTTCGTGCCTACGGCGGGGCGCTAATCTGCGAAGGGAATGCGCCTGGCATCGAGCCTTCCGTTGAGGATAAAAGCTCGCTCAATACGGCGGTGAAGCGCAGCATCGCTCAGGCCGCCGCCGCGCTGGTAAAACCCGGGCACCGTATCATTCTCGATTCCGGCACCACGACTTTTGAGATCGCTCGTATGCTGCGCCAGCACACGGATGTCATTGCGATGACTAACGGGATGAACGTGGCGAATGCGTTGCTGGAAGCTGAAGGGGTAGAGCTGCTGATGACCGGCGGGCACTTGCGGCGTCAGTCGCAGTCCTTCTACGGCGACCAGGCGGAACAGTCCTTACAGAATTATCACTTTGATCTGCTGTTCCTGGGCGTCGACGCTATCGATCTCGATCGCGGTGTGAGCACGCACAACGAGGATGAAGCACGCCTGAACCGCAAAATGTGCGAGGTGGCAGAGCGTATTATTGTCGTGACCGACTCCAGCAAGTTTAACCGCTCAAGCCTGCATAAAATCATTGATACGCAACGGATTGATATGATTATCGTTGATGAAGATATTCCGGCGGAGAGTCTGGAAGGATTACGGAAAAGCGGGATTGAGGTGGTGCTGGTTTAAGGTTTTTTACCCTCTCCCCTATGGGGAGAGGGAAGGCTGAGGGGCCATTACGTCACCGGTGCTGGGTTAAACACCGCCAGCTGGTTATGCAATCCCCACTGGTCCGAGAAGGTTTTCTTCCGCCCGCTCGCTACGTCCAGAATAAAATGGAACAGCTTCCAGCCCACGTCCTCAATACTCTCTTCCCCGGTGGCGATGGTGCCCGCGTTGATATCCATTAAGTCATACCAGCGGTTTGCCAGCTCGGTGCGCGTCGCCATCTTGATCACCGGGACCGCCATCAGCCCGTACGGCGTGCCGCGCCCGGTGGTAAAGACCTGCACTGTAATACCGGAGGCCACCTGCTGGGTGCCGCACACAAAATCGCTGGCAGGTGTTGCCGCATAAATAAGGCCGCGCCTGGTTGGCCGCTGGCCCGGAGAGAGCACTTCCACAATCGCGCTCTGGCCGGATTTGGCAATCGAACCGAGGGCTTTTTCCACCACGTTCGCCAGGCCGCCTTTCTTGTTGCCCGGCGAAGGGTTGGCGCTGCGGTCCGTTTTGCCCATATCAAGATAATTATCGTACCAGGCCATCTCCTCCAGCAGGCGTTTGCCCACCTCTTCGTTGACTGCGCGCGGCGTCAGCAGATGGATGGCGTCACGCACTTCGGTTACCTCGGAGAACATCACCGTGGCGCCGCAGCGAACCAGCAGATCGGACGCATAGCCCACTGCCGGGTTGGCCGTCACGCCGGAAAACGCATCGCTGCCGCCGCATTGTGTTCCCACCACCAGTTCCGACGCCGGACACGTTTCGCGCTGGCGGCGGTTGAGTTTGTCCAGATGATGCTCTGCTACCTGCAAAATATCGTCGACCATTGAACGAAAACCAACGTGGCGTTCGTCCTGCAGGCGCACGATGCTGGCCCCGTCAGCCGGGATGGCTTTGACATCTTCGGTGCCCTGAAGCAGGCGCTCTGGCTGCAATTTTTCACAGCCGAGACCGATTACCATCACCTCGCCGCCAAAGTTCGGATTCAGGGCGATATTGTGGATAGTACGGATCGGCACGACCGCCGCGGGCGCATTGATCGCTACGCCGCAGCCGTACAGGTGGTTAAGACCCACCACGCCGTCGACGTTCGGGTACTTGGGCAGCAGATCGCGTTCAATGATTTTCACCACGTAATCCACCACGCCCGCCACGCAGTGCACGCTGGTGGTAATGCCGAGCAGATTTTTGGTGCCGACGCTACCGTCCGCATTGCGGTAGCCTTCAAAGGTATAGCCCTCCAGCGGCGGCAAAGCTTCAGGAACGCGGGTCGCCAGCGGAAGCGTATTCAGCGGCGGTGCTTCTGGCAGCGCCACCAGCGACTCCTCAATCCAACTACCCTGCGGAATAGCGCTTACCGCATAGCCGATGACTTCGCCGTAGCGTACGATTTCACCGTGGGCAGGAATATCGACCAACGCGACCTTGTGCCCCTGCGGAATATGCTCAATCAGTTCCAGCCCGTCCGGGAAGCGGGTGCCTGCTTTTAAGCCATTGTCGTTGACAATAATCGCCACGTTATCCGTATCGTGAACCTTAATATAAAACGCCGTCGGGGGTGCCTCTCTAATTACAATATCGGTCATTATTCACTCTTCTCCGGCAAAGCTTCAGCTATGAAAAATAACTCGTTGGATAATCGTTTTCTTAACGTAGAAATAAAGCATGTCAGGAGAAGAAAAGTGAAAATGTGATCGCGATCGTTTCAGGCGGACTAATCCTTGATTCTGTGCATTAGCGCCCACTGCTTTGTGCATATGCTCAAAATAGCATTGAGATGTAACGCAATACTTGAGCATCAAAACAATGTGCTGACGTGTAGAGCCGATTATACTGAATGACGATTTTATAACGCCACCATTCAGTCAGAGAAATAAATATAAAGAATCTGTTCTGGAATAAATATTACTGGCTAAAACTGCGGAATTAAAAAAGGGTTAAGTGATGAATAACGATATCTTCCCGAATAAGTTTAAAGCTGCCCTCGCGGCGCACCAGATTCAGATTGGCTGTTGGTCCGCGCTGGCAAACCCTATCAGCACCGAAGTGTTAGGCCTGGCCGGATTCGACTGGCTGGTGCTGGACGGCGAACACGCGCCGAACGATATCAGCACCTTTATTCCGCAGCTGATGGCGCTGAAAGGTAGCCCCAGCACTCCGGTGGTGCGCGTGCCAACTAACGAGCCGGTGATTATCAAGCGTCTGCTGGATATCGGTTTCTACAATTTCCTGATCCCGTTTGTGGAAACGGAAGAACAGGCGGCGCTGGCCGTGGCCTCAACGCGCTATCCGCCGGAAGGGATCCGCGGCGTCTCGGTATCGCACCGCGCCAATATGTTTAGCACCGTGCCGGACTATTTCGCCCAGTCCAATAGCAACATCACTATTCTGGTTCAGATTGAAAGCCAGCAGGGCGTTGATAACGTCGATGCGATTGCAGCCACAGATGGCGTGGACGGTATCTTCGTCGGTCCAAGCGATCTGGCTGCGGCGTTTGGGCATCTGGGCAACGCCAGCCACCCGGACGTACAGCGCGCAATCCAGCACATCTTTGCCCGCGCCAAAGCGCACGGCAAACCGTGCGGCATTCTGGCGCCGGTTGAAGCCGATGCTCGCCGCTACCTGGAGTGGGGAGCCACGTTCGTTGCCGTCGGCAGCGACCTCGGCGTGTTCCGCTCAGCGACGCAGAAATTAGCGGACGCTTTTAAAAAATAACCATCATTGAGGAAACAGATTATGACGCTGAAAGTGGGTTTTATTGGTCTTGGGATCATGGGTAAACCAATGAGTAAGAACCTGATTAAAGCGGGTTACTCACTGGTGGTATCCGATCACAATCCACAGTCTGTGGCTGAGGTGATGGCGACGGGCGCGGAAACAGCTACTACCCCTAAAGCCATTGCTGAGCAGTGCGATGTCATCATCACCATGCTGCCAAATTCCCCTCACGTCAAAGAGGTCGCGCTTGGGGAAAACGGCATCATCGAGGGTGCGAAGCCGGGCCTGGTGCTGATTGATATGAGCTCTATTGCCCCGCTCGCGAGCCGTGAAATCAGCGAGGCGTTAAAAGCGAAGGGCGTAGAGATGCTGGATGCGCCCGTCAGCGGCGGCGAGCCGAAAGCCATCGACGGTACCCTGTCGGTGATGGTGGGCGGCGATAAGGCCGTGTTCGACAAATACTATGACCTGATGAAGGCGATGGCGGGCTCCGTAGTGCATACCGGAGACATTGGCGCGGGCAACGTTACCAAGCTCGCGAACCAGGTGATTGTGGCGCTGAACATTGCCGCCATGTCTGAAGCGCTGACGCTGGCAACGAAGGCGGGCGTCAATCCGGATCTGGTTTATCAGGCAATCCGTGGCGGTCTGGCGGGCAGTACGGTGCTGGATGCCAAAGCGCCGATGGTGATGGATCGTAATTTCAAACCCGGTTTCCGCATTGATCTGCACATCAAAGATCTGGCGAACGCGCTGGATACGTCTCACGGCGTGGGTGCACAGCTGCCGCTGACCGCTGCGGTTATGGAGATGATGCAGGCGCTGCGTGCGGATGGCCTGGGCACGGCCGATCACAGCGCGATTGCGTGCTACTACGAAAAACTGGCGAAGGTGGAAGTGGCGCGTTAATAGCATCTAGCCCGCACCTGAGGGTGACAGCGGCGCGCAAACCCTCTATACTGCGCGCCGAAGCTGACCAGACAGTCGCCGCTTCGTCGTCGTCCCTTTCGGGGGAGACGGGCGGAGGGGAGGAAAGTCCGGGCTCCATAGGGCAGGGTGCCAGGTAACGCCTGGGGGGGAAACCCACGACCAGTGCAACAGAGAGCAAACCGCCGATGGCCCGCGCAAGCGGGATCAGGTAAGGGTGAAAGGGTGCGGTAAGAGCGCACCGCGCGGCTGGTAACAGTCCGTGGCACGGTAAACTCCACCCGGAGCAAGGCCAAATAGGGGTTCACATGGTACGGCCCGTACTGAACCCGGGTAGGCTGCTTGAGCCAGTGAGCGATTGCTGGCCTAGATGAATGACTGTCCACGACAGAACCCGGCTTATCGGTCAGCTTCAACTTCTTTAAAAACAATAAGTTGATGTATCTCAGGTGCTTATATGCACAAATGGGATACATCAACGATTGTTACATACCTCATGCGCTTAAGCGTAACGGTGTTTTGATGCTTACCTCATATTGTCTAATAATCAAATTTTCTTTTGCTTGCATGGTATGGATAGTCCGCGCCGATGTCAGTTTCAGATCTCCCGATTAATGTTATTCTTCACTCGTTATGCTAAATTTCAATGTCCCATTGAGATATAACATATTAACACAAATCAATTAATCCTCACATTCTTCCCAAAATTTGATGGAAAGCCTCAGTCAACACGGAGTATGCTTTATATCGGTTAACTCTCGTGGAAGGTAACAGCCATGTTTCCTCCTGACATTGAGTTCCATCCGATTAATCTTCTTAAATGTTCAAAACATAATTTTTGTTACAATGTAGGGACGACAAATGACAAAATTATTTATTAAATCTGTTAGAAGCTACCATCCTGATATTGATACTGAATTTGATTTTAGTTCTAAGGTCACTTTGATTTATGGACTAAATGGGTGCGGTAAATCTACGATATCTGGATATTTCTTCAATCCAAAAAATCCAGAATATGAAAAGTGCAGGTTGGCACCAGAGGAGGATGTCCAGTTTCTTGTTTTTAATCAGGATTATATTGATGAAAATTTTCATAATAGTCAAACTCAACCTGGTGTATTCACTCTTAATAATGAAAATGCAGAGATAACGAAAAAAATTGAAGAAAATAAGCAAACGCTAATTAAGAATAATAAGGAAATAGAACTCAAACAAACTGAGATTCAAGAAAAAATAGAATCAAAAGAATCTGTTCTTTCAAAAATTATTGACGAGATATGGAACAGAACGGCACATATTAGGAAATCGGAAGTTAGCGGCCTTGTAAATTGGATGTCAAGAAAACAAAAACTCTTCGAGGCTATTGATCAACATGATAAAGTTAGAAGCAATGAATTCACTGAACTGGAGGAACGATATATCTATTTGGAAAGATTTAAAGGGGTAAAGTATACTCCCGTTCCAAAGTTGATTTTACCAATATTATCTGATGAAGAACATCAAATATTGAAATCTCCATTATTGAGTTCTGGTAATAGCCATCTGTCTAAATTTATTGAGAAGCTATCTAACTCTGATTGGGTGAGAAATGGTGTACGGTATCTTTCGGAAGAACAATGCCCATTTTGCCAGCAATATTTAGATAGTGAACGGTTAAAAGAAGAGTTAGAAAGCATATTTGATGAAACTTATAATGAAAATTTGGCGCAAATCGAAGCTCTAAAAGAACGTTACGCAGTTTGGAAAAGCAATATAGATAATTACTTGGTGAATTTCGAAGGTCTTACCGCAATAATAGATGAGAGCCTTTTAGCAAAGAATATAAGTGACATTAGAAATCATTATGATTCTAATGAGAGGCTTATTGTAAAGAAACTTTCGTCACCATCAATATCAGTGGGTTTGATTAGCGATATTGATGTTGCTGATAACCTTAACAAGCAAGTTAATCATATAAATGAACAAATAGCAGCCCATAACAAAAAGATTGATAATTATGTTGATGAACGCGGAATTCTGACACAAGACCTTCTTGCCCATTTAAAGTTTATTAACGAAGCGTCTCTCAATCGTTATCACGAGCAAGAAAAAGAACTGGATGATTTAATTGACAGGCTTAATGATGAAGTTAAAACCATTAACAGTCAAAACGCAAAGTTGCAGGAGGAAAACAGGTTAAAAGCAAGTGAAGTTGTTAATATTGAAGATACTATTAATAAGATTAATGATAGTCTTGTATCTCTTGGTATTACAGGGTTTACCTTGATCAAGCATCAGGATGAATCGGAAACATATAAATTATACCGGGAAGGTCAAAGCAATGCTAAGAGTGTTTTTAAATCATTAAGTGAGGGTGAGAAAACAATAATCTCATTTTTATATTTCATAGAGCAATGCAAGGGCCTCAAGAATAAAAATGATATTATCAAAGATAAATTTATCGTTATTGATGATCCAATATCAAGCCTTTCTCATAATTATATATATGAAATATCTTCAATGATTTTCAATGATTTAATATTAAAAGAGATAGCTAAGAAGTTTATTGTATTGACACATAATCTTTTTTTCTTTCAAGAGTTAGTCATAACAGCTAGTTCTGAGAAAAAAATAATAAAAGACTGGGCTTTTTATCGAATAATTAAAGGGGCTCATAGTCAATGCCTCAAGCTCAAGAAAGATGAGCTTCTCAATGAATATCAATCATTGTGGCAAACCCTAAAAGATGCAAAAAATGGCATAGTCAATCCTGTAATTTTACCGAATGTGATGAGAAATATTCTTGAATATTATTTCAGCTTTTCATGTAAAAAGGATCGACTAAAAGAGGTACTAAAGACTCTCGCAGATTCCCATGCAGAACCACGATACAACTCATTTTATCGATTTATAAATAGACATTCACACTCTGATGGTAAAAATATTCAAACGATCGGAGCGATCGACGCTCATGTTTATTTGGAAATGTTTGAAAGAATATTTAAAGATACCGGCGATGATGCACATTTTAATGCGATGATGAGTGATGAGGCGATAGCATAAAATTAATTTATGGATGGTCGAATAGCTAAATTTCGGCCTTCGCATATCTTTGGTTACCACCGACGGGTGTATCACTTAGCGATTCGGTAACGAGCGTTTGTGCTTGCACACATCTTCCCAGCGACCGAAACGAAAGCGTTTGTATTTGCATACATTAACGACTTTCGGGCCCATGATGGCTCTCCTTTTCTATCCAGTGAGACACTGGTTAGTCCTTGTACCCTGTGTACAAGCACGTAACAGGTAAGGTGAAGAGGCACCCGGGGTGGTAACACTACTGATTATAATGACTTAAAAAGTCATTTCAATCATTTTGAAGGATGTCTTAAGGTTAGAACCTATCGCCGCCTAACATGCTAGATGGTCTAAATAATTCATATTTATAACTAAATTCGATTATCATTGGAAAGATCTTGCATAATCACCTGCTGATATTTGGTGGGGATACCAGTGCGTTAGGAGGGGGCTCTTTTGAACGGCGCTTAACCCCTTAAGCATTGGCGTGGTAAACCACTTAACTTATTTCAGTATTGGTCATTAGCAAGTTGTTCTGAAAGACTTTCATTGTCTTGTAAGCAGCATCCTTTGTAACAGCCTTTAAGGATTAGCCGAAATTATGTTAAATACTGTTTAAATACCCAGTAATAAAATTTCCATCTGGGTTAAATGAGTGATAGAGTGTCACTCATAAGACCCATTGGAGGCGTTATGTCTGAATTTGAATTACTGGCGCAGGACCTGCTTGAGAAAGTTGAAGTAGAAGAAAAGCAGCGACAGGAAAATGATAGAAAACTTATTGAGCAAGTACTGGAAATCTATGATCAGAAGTTTGTGGCAGAGCTCTTAAGAAAAGTTGGTAAAAACGACTGGAGCCGGGAAACCCTTAACCGTTGGATCAATGATAAATGCTCCCCCAGGTCACTGATTTCAGCCGAGGAGGCACTTCTTCGAAAAATGCTTCCGGAACCACCAGCAAATCATCCAGAGTATGCATTTCGGTTCGTTGATCTATTTGCCGGGATTGGCGGGATTCGTAAGGGATTCGAAGCGATCGGGGGCCAGTGCGTCTTTACAAGCGAATGGAATAAACAAGCGGTACGTACATATAAAGCTAACTGGTTTAATGACGAGCGAACACATACATTTAATCTCGATATCCGAGAAGTCACTCTTAGTGACAAGCCTGAGGTATCAGAGACAGATGCTTATGCCTATATCGATGAACATGTTCCTGACCATGACGTGCTTTTGGCTGGCTTCCCTTGCCAGCCGTTTAGCCTTGCAGGAGTGAGTAAGAAAAATTCGCTGGGTCGCGCGCATGGGTTCGAGTGTGAAGCTCAAGGAACTCTTTTCTTTGATGTGGCACGTATTATCCGGGCAAAAAAACCAGCCATTTTTGTACTTGAGAACGTCAAAAACCTGAAAAGCCATGACAAAGGTAAAACTTTTAAAGTCATCATGGAGACGCTTGACGAGTTGGGCTATGAAGTTGCCGATGCGAAGGACATGGGGAAAAGTGATCCTAAGGTCATCGATGGCAAGCATTTTCTTCCTCAGCATCGTGAACGTATCGTTCTGGTGGGGTTCCGGCGCGACCTGAATATTCACAATGGCTTCACTCTTCGTGACGTCAGTCGATTTTATCCCGAACGACGTCCATCGTTTGGTGAGCTACTGGAGCCAGTGGTTGACAGCAAATATATCTTGACGCCTAAACTCTGGGAATACCTTTACAACTATGCTAAAAAGCATGCCGCTAAAGGTAACGGCTTTGGTTTTGGCCTCGTTAACCCGGAAGATAAAGAAAGCGTGGCTCGCACACTTTCTGCCCGTTATCATAAAGACGGATCCGAAATTCTAATAGACCGTGGCTGGGATATGGCTGCTGGGGAAGTAGATTTTTCGAATGTTGAAAACCAAGCTCGGCGCCCACGGAGACTGACTCCCCGCGAGTGCGCACGCCTCATGGGCTTTGAAAAGCCAGACGGCAAGCCTTTCCGAATTCCGGTTTCTGACACGCAGTCATATCGTCAGTTCGGTAACTCCGTTGTGGTTCCTGTCTTTGAAGCCGTAGCCAGACTACTGGAGCCCTACATCCTCAAGGCTGTTTCTGCCAAGACTGATAAAGCATAATGGATACTCCCGGCCTTCACATGCCGGGAGCTTTTTATGGCAGTTCTGCGTAAAGCCCTGTAAGTTCAGCGATAAAAGCCCCCAGCGTCATTAGTTCGCCTCTCACCGCTTCCGGATATTTCCTGTGTAATGATGATGGTACAACCAGCTTGACTCCTGCATCTCGCATTTCACTATGCTGAGCCTGAGAAACTCCCTCCTGTAGAGTGAAAAGGTGTATCTGTCTGATTTTATCCGCCTCGTTTAGTATCTGACGCCAACGGTCTTTACATGTTGTCTTCACAGCTAACATACGGAGATTTTCTTCGGGATATCCGATATCGTGGTACGCCTCAGCAGATGGGAATAGAAAGTCAGGTTTTTTATTGCCCTCAGTTACTGCCTGCGTGGCGAAGTGTCGTAGACCATGCTCAACGAAAAGATGTTCAAGATGTAGCTCAAGTGACTTTCCCGCTCTTGATTTTCGGCGATTACTGACGGAATTAGCCAGTGCAATGAACTCATCGACAGAGCCAAACCCCTTACGAATGATGTCCAGTACGTGAAGCTCTTCTACGAGAAGAAAAATGTCGTACTCTATACGGCGTCTATCAATCAACTGTTCGTCTGGGTCATTGGAGTTTTTTGCGTAGTGCCTTCCAGCATACTGGATAATTTCACTTCCTGATGGGAACTGCTGCTTCCAAGCGTCAGGTATATTGTATTTATGATTCACTGGGGCATGTTGTAGAGACAATCCCCCCAGAATTTCACTGGATGGCCCAAATATAAGCGTCCCAGGGATGACTTCCCCTATAACGGACTCAATAATATTCTCTTCATCAGGATTGACGCAGACCCATATGTTCACCTCTGAACTATCACCGCCTTGCTCATCCTGCTTAAACGCCAGAAGTGTAAGGGCTCCTGTATTTTCAGGATCTTGGAGTGGGCTTCCTCTTCCCCAGCGAGTGATTCTTCTCTCATTCCGGGTCCCGCCAAAAAAACGATTATTGTAATAGATAGCCCGAGCCTCGCTGTCCGGATACTCATGTGATGAAACATGCGCAGTAAGAAAAACAGACGGGTTCAGTTCTTGGGTATTGTTGATGGAAGGAAGTAGTTTTTCAGCGATGTCGGAAGAAATATATAGTCCTACCTGATGTCCACCTGTTGCGCCAGTATCATTGGCAGACAATCGTTTGATATAGAGAAAGTAATTGTCACCAGCTATCCTGAGCAGCCATTCCTGAAAAACCGACATAAGCATCCCTCTGTTGTCTGAAAGTTCGAAGCTCAATTTTTCCACAGAAACGGAAGGGGAGCCAGCAAACTTTCCTTGATTAATTAGGTGAATAAGTGCAGGTGAGACTATCATGGGTCTGAATGCATATGAACACCTAGGGGGGATGCGTCCCCAGCTCTTGGCATTTGATCCCGACGTATCGTGCACTTCAAATGGGAGAGAGAATGAGATACATTGTGGGCTACAACCCGAATTCCACCGCTTCTGGTGCTTGATTGCATGGGATACAAAGCCGGCTTATCGGTCAGCTTCAACTTCTTCCAGAACCCCGCTTCGGCGGGGTTTTGCTTTTGGGGTTTCGTTGCCCAGGTATGCGCATCGCCACCCGGCAACTCGCACAAAAGACATCAATTCTCATATTTGCGACATTAAGCACATTTCACTGCATGACCCTTTCGGGCATCGCTATGCCTACCGCAAACGATCGTTATCACAAAATTTCACCCTAAAAAATGGTGAATTTACAGTGTTGTTAATTTGTTGCGAATGTTAACTGAGAGATCGCAAATATTTTCTTATTTGATATAAACATATTGAAATTAAAAACATTCAGGCTATGAATGTGTGACGTATTCCACTGTTTATAAAAAGCTGTCCAAAAATCCTCTGCAAAATTTGATAATTTGAAAGAATGTTTAAAAGGAATAACGGTTATTTATTGGCCTTTAATTGTCTGAAAGTTCGTCTTTATTGATTTATTTAACGCAGAGAAATTTATCAAGGTTATCGCCATAAAATAAATTTATTACTGCTGATTTTATTGATCGATATCAGCGTAATGGTGTGCTTTTAATTTTATATGGCATTGATTATAAAGTATTTTTTAGGTTCTTGTTGTGCCCGTAAAATGCGCGGGGGAGCAAATTGTGAGTAACAGCACATACCCCCTGAAACATTATTGGGTAGAATCCGCTGCGTCATAGGGAAATAAGCGCAGAATATTATGAACACTATTATTCTACCGAAAACTCAGCACCTCGTGGTATTTCAGGAAGTCATTAAAAGTGGCTCCATAGGTTCTGCCGCAAGACAACTAGGCCTGACGCAACCCGCCGTCAGCAAAATCATCAGCGACATCGAATCCTACTTCGGGGTGGAAGTGATGGTGCGTAAAAACACCGGCGTAAAACTCACTGCCGCTGGTCAGGTGCTGCTATCATACGCTGAGTCGATCACCCGCGAAATGAAAAACATGGTGAGCGAAATCAACAGCCTCAGTTTTAGTACCGTCATGGACGTCTCCTTTGGCTATCCGTCGCTGATTGGCTTCACCTTCCTGTCTGAGATGATCAAAAAATTCAGGGAAGTGTTCCCGAAAGCGCGCGTCTCCATGTATGAAGCGCAGCTCTCTTCATTCCTGCCCGCCATTCGCGACGGTCGGCTGGATTTTGCCATCGGCACGCTGAGCGACGGAATGTTGCTTCAGGATCTTCACGTTGAGCCACTGTTTGAATCCGAGTTTGTGCTGGTGGCGAGTAAATCACGAACGTGCACCGGCCCGACCAGACTGGCATCACTTACGCATGAGCAGTGGGTGATGCCGCAAACCGATATGGGCTACTACAACGAACTCCTGACCACCCTGCAAGACAACCGCATCAGCATTGAAAACATCGTCCAGACCGATTCCGTCGTCACCATTTATAACCTTGTCCTGAATGCCGATTACCTGACGGTGATCCCCCGCGACATGATTGCGCCGTTCGGCTCAGACCAGTTTATTGTGCTGCCCGTGGAAGATGAATTACCCGTGGCGCGCTATGCCGCCGTGTGGTCGAAAAATTACAGTATTAAAAAATCGGCGTCAGTATTAGTTGAACTGGCAAAACAATATTCGTCGATGGATATCGATAAACGACGATAGAAATAATTAAGTTTTAAAACACCCGGAGCGACGCTTTTTAACGCTCTGATACCCTGACTTTGCCTGAAAAGAATGAATTATTATAACGAGGATATTATGCACATTACCTACGATCTCCCGGTGACCATTGAAGATATTCAGGACGCCAGAAAACGCCTGGCGGGGAAAATTTATAAAACCGGCATGCCGCGCTCAAATTATCTCAGCGAACGCTGTAAGGGTGAGATATTCCTGAAATTTGAAAATATGCAGCGTACCGGTTCGTTTAAAATACGCGGGGCGTTTAATAAGTTAAGTTCATTGACGGACGCAGAAAAACGCAAAGGGGTAGTGGCCTGCTCCGCAGGAAACCACGCTCAGGGGGTGTCGCTCTCCTGCGCCATGCTCGGTATCGACGGCAAAGTGGTGATGCCGATGGGCGCGCCAAAATCCAAGGTCGCCGCTACCCGCGACTATTCTGCCGAAGTGGTGCTGCACGGCGAGAACTTTAACGACACCATCGCTAAAGTGAGCGAAATCGTCGAGATGGAGGGGCGCATTTTTATCCCGCCTTATGACGATCCGAAAGTTATTGCTGGCCAGGGCACCATCGGCCTCGAAATTCTTGAAGATCTTTACGACGTGGATAATGTGATTGTCCCTATCGGCGGCGGCGGGTTAATTGCCGGTATTGCGACAGCAATTAAATCCATCAACCCGACAATCAATATTATCGGCGTACAGTCTGAAAACGTTCACGGCATGGCGGCTTCCTGGCAGGCCGGAGAAATAACCAACCATCGCGTTACCGGCACATTAGCCGACGGCTGCGACGTGTCTCGTCCGGGTAAATTAACCTTCGAAATTGTTCGTGAACTGGTCGATGACATTGTGCTGGTGAGTGAAGACGATATTCGCAACAGCATGATTGCCCTTATTCAGCGAAATAAAGTGGTGACGGAAGGTGCGGGCGCGCTGGCCTGCGCGGCGTTATTAAGCGGCAAGCTTGACCACTATATTCAGGGCCGTAAAACCGTCTGCATTATTTCCGGCGGCAATATCGATCTCTCCCGTGTTTCCCAAATTACCGGCTTCGTTGACGCATAAAGGTGACCTATGAGCAACACAGAAAGCATTATCGTTGGCCAGACAAAAACGTCCTCCTGGCGTAAGTCTGACACCACATGGACGCTCGGCCTGTTTGGTACCGCCATTGGCGCAGGCGTGCTGTTCTTCCCCATTCGCGCAGGCTTTGGCGGACTGATCCCCATCCTGCTGATGCTGGTACTCGCCTTCCCGATTGCGTTTTACTGCCACCGCGCGCTGGCGCGCCTCTGTTTGTCCGGCAGCAACGTCTCCGGCAACATCACCGAGACGGTGGAAGAGCACTTCGGGAAAACCGGTGGGGTGGTGATCACCTTCCTCTACTTCTTCGCCATTTGCCCGCTGCTGTGGATTTACGGCGTCACCATTACTAACACCTTTATGACCTTCTGGGAAAACCAGCTCCAGATGCCTGCGCTGAACCGCGGCGTGGTGGCGCTGTTCCTGCTGCTGCTGATGGCCTTTGTGATCTGGTTCGGGAAAGACCTGATGGTTAAGGTGATGAGCTACCTGGTGTTCCCGTTCATTGCCAGCCTGGTGCTGATTTCCCTGTCGCTGATCCCGTACTGGAACTCGGCGGTGATCGACCAGGTCAACCTGAGCGATATCGCCTTTACCGGTCATGACGGCATTCTGGTCACGGTGTGGCTGGGGATCTCCATCATGGTCTTCTCCTTTAACTTCTCGCCCATCGTCTCCTCGTTTGTGGTCTCCAAGCGCGAAGAGTACGAGCCGAAGTTCGGGAAAGAATTCACCGAGCAGAAATGTTCCAAAATCATCGGTCGCGCCAGCCTGCTGATGGTGGCGGTGGTGATGTTCTTCGCCTTTAGCTGCCTGTTTACGCTCTCTCCGCAGAACATGGCGGATGCCAAAGCGCAGAACATTCCGGTGCTCTCTTACCTGGCGAACCACTTTGCCTCGATGTCGGGCAGTAAATCCACGTTCGCCACGGTGCTGGAATACGGCGCCTCCATCATCGCGCTGGTCGCTATCTTTAAATCCTTCTTCGGCCACTACCTGGGCACGCTGGAGGGGCTGAACGGCCTGATCCTCAAGTTCGGCTACAAGGGCGATAAGAAGAACGTCTCCGTCGGCAAGCTGAACACCATCAGCATGATTTTCATCATGGGCTCCACCTGGATTGTGGCCTACGCCAACCCGAACATTCTCGACCTTATTGAAGCCATGGGGGCGCCAATTATCGCTTCTCTGCTGTGTCTGCTGCCGATGTACGCCATTCGTAAAGCGCCCGCGCTGGCGAAATACAAAGGCCGGACCGAGAACATCTTCGTGACCGTGGTCGGCCTGCTGACCATTCTGAATATCGTTTACAAACTGTTCTAACCCAAAGCTCAGGAAGAGCGGAGTAACACATGACTGAATTTCCGGTAGTACTGGTTATTAACTGCGGATCGTCCTCCGTTAAGTTTTCGGTGCTGGACGCAGCAGGCTGCGATGCCCTGCTGACGGGCATTGCGGACGGCATCAACACTGAAAAAGCCTGTATTTCCGTGAACGGGGGTGAGCCGGTCAGACTGGCTCACCAGGACTACGAAGGGGCGCTGGCCGCCATCGCCCTCGAGCTGGAGAAACGCGACCTGATGAGCAGCGTGGCCCTGATTGGCCACCGCATCGCTCACGGCGGCGATCTCTTCAGCGAGTCGACCCTCATCACGGAAGAGGTCATTGAGCAGATCCGCCTGGTTTCCCCGCTGGCGCCGCTGCATAACTACGCCAACCTGAGCGGCGTGCAAGCCGCAGAGCGCCTGTTCCCCGGCGTGCAGCAGGTGGCGGTATTTGACACCAGCTTCCATCAGACCATGGCGCCGCAGACGTATCTGTACGGTCTGCCGTACCGCTATTTTGAAGAGCTGGGCGTGCGCCGCTACGGTTTCCACGGCACCTCTCACCGCTACGTGTCCGGGCAGGCGCACGCGCTCCTCGGGCTGTCCCCCGAGGACAGCGGCCTGGTGATTGCTCACCTCGGCAACGGGGCGTCCATCTGCGCGGTGCGCAACGGTAAAAGCGTCGATACCTCGATGGGGATGACGCCGCTGGAAGGGCTGGTGATGGGCACGCGCTGCGGCGACGTGGACTTCGGCGCAATGGCGTGGATTGCCCAGCAGACCGGTCAATCGTTCGAGGATCTGGAGCGCGTGGTCAACAAAGAGTCCGGGTTGCTGGGCATCTCCGGTATCTCCTCCGATTTACGCGCGCTGGAGAAAGCCTGGCATGACGGCAATGACCGGGCGCAGTTGGCGATAAAGACCTTTGTCCACCGCATAGCGCGGCATATCGCCGGTCACGCCGCGTCTCTGCACCGTCTGGATGGCGTGATCTTCACTGGCGGCATCGGTGAAAACTCCACGCTGATCCGCGCGCTGGTGGCGGAACATCTGAAGGTATTTGGCATCGCGCTCGACGAGGCGAAAAACGCTCTGCCGGGCAGCGCGGGTGCGCGCGTCATCTCCACCGAGTCGTCCCGCGTGACCTGCGCGGTTATCCCTACCAACGAAGAAAAAATGATCGCGCTGGACGCCCTCCGTCTTGGGAAGGTTATCCCGGCCGCGGCTTACGCCTGATAAAGCGAGAATCACATGAAAGTAACAATCGATACGGGCGTCGCGCCCTACAGCGACGCATGGGCCGGGTTTCGCGGTGAAGAATGGAAAAACGCCGTTAACGTCCGCGATTTTATTCAGCATAACTACACCCCTTATGAAGGCGATGAAGCTTTCCTCGCGCAGGCGACGCCAGCAACGACGGCGCTGTGGCAGAAGGTGATGGTCGGCATTCGCCAGGAGAATGCCACCCACGCCCCGGTGGATTTCGACACCAACATTGCCACCACCATTACCGCCCACGGACCGGGGTATATCGACCAGGATCTTGAGACGATCGTCGGCCTGCAAACCGACAAGCCGCTCAAGCGCGCCCTGCATCCGTACGGCGGGATCAATATGATCCGCAGCTCGTTCGAAGCCTACGGGCGGGAAATGGATCCGCAGTTCGAATACCTGTTTACCGACCTGCGTAAAACCCACAACCAGGGCGTGTTTGACGTTTACTCCCCGGAGATGATGCGCTGCCGTAAATCTGGCGTGCTGACCGGTCTGCCGGACGGCTACGGGCGCGGGCGCATTATCGGCGATTACCGCCGTGTGGCGCTGTACGGCATCAGCTATCTGGTGCGCGAGCGTGAACTTCAGTTCGCCGATCTTCAGGGCAGGCTGGAGCGCGGTGAAGATCTGGAGGCGACGATCCGCCTGCGCGAGGAGCTGGCGGAGCATAAGCGTGCGTTGCTGCAGATCCAGCAGATGGCGGCGAACTATGGCTTTGATATTTCACGTCCGGCGATGAACGCGCAGGAAGCGGTGCAGTGGGTCTATTTTGCCTACCTTGCCGCAGTGAAATCCCAGAACGGCGGGGCGATGTCGCTGGGGCGCACGGCCTCGTTCCTTGATATCTACATCGAACGCGACATGCAGGCGGGGCGGCTGAACGAGGTGCAAGCCCAGGAGCTGATCGACCACTTCATCATGAAGATCCGCATGGTGCGCTTCCTGCGCACGCCGGAGTTCGACACGCTCTTCTCCGGCGATCCGATCTGGGCCACGGAAGTGATCGGCGGCATGGGGCTGGATGGCCGTACGCTGGTGACAAAAAACAGCTTCCGCTACCTGCATACCCTGCACACCATGGGGCCCGCGCCGGAGCCGAACCTGACGATCCTCTGGTCTGAACAGCTGCCGATCGCGTTTAAGAAATACGCCGCGCAGGTGTCGATCGTCACCTCGTCGCTGCAGTATGAGAACGACGATCTTATGCGCGCCGACTTCAACAGCGACGACTACGCCATTGCCTGCTGCGTCAGCCCGATGGTGATCGGCAAGCAGATGCAGTTCTTTGGCGCTCGCGCCAACCTCGCCAAAACGCTGCTGTACGCGATCAACGGCGGGGTGGACGAGAAGCTGAAGATCCAGGTCGGCCCGAAAACCGAGCCGCTGCTGGATGAGGTGCTGGATTACGACACCGTGATGGCGAGCCTCGACCACTTTATGGACTGGCTGGCGGTGCAGTACATCAGCGCGCTGAATCTCATTCACTACATGCATGATAAGTACAGCTACGAAGCCTCGCTGATGGCGCTGCACGATCGTGACGTCTATCGCACCATGGCCTGCGGCATTGCCGGGCTGTCGGTGGCGGCGGATTCCCTGTCGGCGATTAAATACGCCACGGTGAAACCAGTGCGCGACCACACCGGCCTGGCGGTGGACTTCGTCATCGAAGGGGACTATCCGCAGTACGGCAATAATGACGATCGCGTGGACAGCATCGCCTGCGACCTGGTGGAGCGTTTTATGAAGAAGATCCAGGCGCTGCCGACGTATCGCAACGCGGTGCCGACTCAGTCGATCCTGACTATCACCTCCAACGTGGTCTACGGCCAGAAAACGGGCAACACGCCTGACGGACGCCGCGGCGGCACGCCGTTTGCGCCTGGCGCCAACCCAATGCACGGTCGCGACAGGAAAGGGGCGGTGGCTTCGCTAACGTCGGTCGCCAAGCTGCCGTTTACCTACGCGAAAGACGGGATCTCCTATACCTTCTCCATTGTGCCGCAGGCGCTGGGCAAGGATGAACTGGTGCGCAAAACCAACCTGGTGGGGCTGCTGGATGGGTACTTCCATCACGAAGCGTCTATTGAGGGCGGGCAGCACCTGAACGTCAACGTCATGAACCGGGAGATGCTGCTGGATGCCATTGCCCATCCGGAGAACTACCCGAACCTGACCATCCGCGTATCCGGCTATGCGGTACGGTTTAATGCTCTGACGCGCGAGCAGCAGCAGGACGTGATTTCGAGGACGTTTACGCAGGCGATGTGACGCAGGCCAAATAATCCGCCCCCTTCAGATAAGGGGGCTTTTTTGTCTGCTATAAATCATGCAGATGTTCGTTCATTCCATGCATCAGAAAATTGAATATTGCCATCGCAGTAAGTCCATATTGCTTTTTCGTATCTCAACTGAATGGATTCAAGATGGCCCGTACCGGGACAGTTACGTGTATCGTTAACAATAGGGGAGATTGATACGACCTTTACACCTTCCAGTTCAGTTCTGAAGTATTCAACTTCCCTTCCCGCATCGTTAATTCGATAATATCTTATCTCAACTTTTTTTAGGTTTTGCCCTGTAGCCACAGCCTTATAAAGATACGGAGATGAACTATCTATCTCCTTCTCGAACAAGAAAGGGGCATGTTTGCGCGTTCCGGTTAATCTCCCGGAAAGAGGATCTGTTGGAATACTTAAATTATGGGTTAACCCTCTAATTTCAACACTCCCTTCCCGATCCTGTACATCACTTGAACCCTTAATAAGTGAGCCGCCATCGTCAAAAAACCAAATATGAACCGGTACAGCCATAAATCATGCTCCTTTCGAAAATCAGTGGTGGATCCATGTGCCTGCTTTTACCGCCTCAGCAAACATTCTTACGGTTAATGGCTTCGATATTTGTTTAACGGGTTCTTGCGTAAACCATTTTCTGAAAAACCAGGTTTGAGTCCAGGGGAAATAGTTTTGCGTGGGCACATTGATAAGATACTTTTTCTCAAACTTCTCAATGACATAAACGATATCATCCAGATCGGTGTAATCCTGTAAAACATCGTCTAACTCGAGCGGGATCCTCTTGCCCGTAAATGTTCCCTGTTCTGGTAAATTTTCCCTGAAGAACTTCAAAACATCATTTTCACTATTCATATTCACCAAATCCGATCTTTAGGGTGAGCAATCGTATTATATCGTGAGAGTGTTTTGTAACTTATCGTTGCAAGATCAGCAGCAAGTATGGTTATCCCCAATGCAGGGATCCATCGACCAATGAATGCACCTAAGTTTTTGGTATACATTGGTTTTCGGTATTTAAAGCTTGCGAGGGTAATCGTAGGTAATCGGTGTGGTAGCTGTACATTCAGAAGATCACGAAGATACTTAGAAGCCACGGAAGTACCTATAGTAGCCGTTTCTGGCTTTGTTCTGGTCTCAAGTATAGGTAAACCAAGGATCATAGTAGCCATCATTACTGCATCTTTTAATCCACCGAATTGTTCATCGGTAGTATCAAGGAAAATCCAAAAAAATAACTCAGACGCCGAGATATTACATACACCTTTATAGAAGTATGTTCCATTGAGCTCTTCAACGGTATCCATATCATAGCCATAATAATAGAGTGGTTTCAGTGATGCTATCGTATAAAAATTTGAAGGCATAAAGTAGAACAATCATCTTTATAAATTCCTAAAAAAGATCCATTTCTTAAATATATTGATTCTGTGAAATGCGTCACTTTTAGAATTTTTTACCAAACATCATTAAAAATGAGGCGTTTTTTTCTCTAAGTTTAGGAAGTCCGCATAAAGATTGTGACTTTTTTCTCCCGCGCTACGGATATGATCTTCCCATACCAACAACACACACCTGCACTCTCTGAATCGCAATCGCTGGCGTTCGGAACCTAATAAAAACAATTGTTTACCCTACAAAATAAGCGAGTGCCCAATGAATATGGCAACAAACAGCAGTGTGATTGTGAGTGATTCCCCTGCGGCAAGGCGGGCGGGAATGAGCGAAAGCGAATGGCGAGAGGCGATCAAATTCGACAGCACCGACACGGGCTGGGTCATCATGAGTATCGGGATGGCTATCGGCGCGGGTATCGTTTTTCTTCCGGTGCAGGTTGGATTAATGGGGCTGTGGGTCTTTTTGCTCTCGTCGATAATTGGCTATCCGGCCATGTACCTCTTCCAGCGGTTATTTATTAATACGCTGGCGGAATCCCCGGAATGTAAAGACTACCCGAGCGTGATTAGCGGTTATTTAGGTAAAAACTGGGGCATCTTATTAGGTGCGCTCTATTTCGTGATGCTGGTCATCTGGATGTTTGTCTATTCCACGGCTATCACCAACGACAGCGCCTCGTATTTGCACACCTTCGGCGTGACCGACGGTTTGCTGTCGGAAAATCCCTTCTACGGCTTATTCCTGATCTGCATTCTGGTCGCCATCTCTTCGCGCGGTGAGAAGCTGCTGTTTAAAGTGTCCAGCCTGATGGTGCTGACCAAATTATTTGTGGTGGCGGCGCTGGGGCTTTCGATGATTGGCCTCTGGCATTTAGCCAACGTCGGCATGCTGCCGCCGATGGGGTTGCTGATAAAAAATGCCATTATTACGCTGCCCTTTACCTTAACCTCCATTCTGTTTATCCAGACATTAAGCCCGATGGTGATTTCCTATCGTTCACGGGAAAAATCCGTTGAGGTGGCACGTCATAAGGCGCTCCGGTCAATGAACATTGCCTTTGGCATCCTGTTTGTGACGGTCTTCTTCTACGCTGTCTCCTTCACCCTGGCGATGGGGCACGATGAGGCGGTAAAAGCCTACGAGCAGAATATCTCTGCCCTGGCGATTGCGGCGCAGTTTATCAGCGGCGACGGCGCGGGCTGGGTCAAAATCGTCAGCGTGATCCTCAATATCTTCGCCGTAATGACCGCTTTCTTCGGCGTCTACCTCGGCTTCCGCGAGGCCACGCAGGGTATCGTCATGAACATCCTGCGCCGCAAAATGCCAGCAGAAAGAATCAATGAAAACGCCGTCCAGCGCGGGATCATGCTGTTCGCTATCCTGCTGGCCTGGAGCGCGATCGTGTTAAACGCGCCGGTACTGAGCTTCACCTCTATCTGTAGCCCCATCTTCGGCATGGTGGGCTGCCTGATCCCTGCGTGGCTGGTCTACAAGGTACCGGCGCTGCATAAATATAAGGGCGTATCGCTGGTGATTATTGTCATCACCGGGCTGCTGCTTTGTGTTTCTCCTTTCCTCGCATTTTCCTGAGGGCAAATAAGGTCGTAACGATGTCTGAGCAAACTCATCCTTTATGGAATCAATTTATTCGCGTAGTGCAGGAAGAAGTTAAGCCTGCGCTGGGGTGCACCGAGCCCGTTTCTCTGGCCCTTGCCTGTGCGATTGCCGCAGAGCAACTGCCCGGCGACGTCACGAAGATTGAGGCGTGGGTATCGCCGAATCTGATGAAGAACGGGCTTGGCGTAACGGTGCCGGGCACCGGCATGGTCGGGCTGCCCATTGCGGCGGCGCTGGGTGCCATCGGTGGCAATGCGCAGGCGGGGCTGGAGGTGCTGAAAGATGTCACCGCCGATGCGCTGGCGCGGGCCAAAGCAATGCTCAACGCGGGTCTGGTGCAGGTGAAATTGCAGGAGCCGTGCGATGAGATCCTCTATTCACGTGCCTGCGTCTACGCCGGTGAGGCCTCGGCCATGGTGACCATTGCGGGCGGACATACCCGCGTGGTGGAGGTGGTTTGTCACGGCGAAACGCGCTTCAGTCTTGACGAGCGGCAGGCCGAGGTAAGTAACGATCCGCTGGCGGTACTGTCAAACACCACGCTCTCGCAGATCCTGGAGTTTGTCGAACAGGTACCGTTCGAGGCGATCCGCTTTATCCTGGAAGCTGGGCAACTGAACGACGCGCTCTCTCGTGAAGGACTTAGCGGGAAGTGGGGGCTACACATTGGCGCCACCCTCAATAAGCAGCGCGCACGCGGATGGATGGCGCAGGATCTGGGTTCAGATATCGTTATCCGCACCAGCGCGGCCTCGGATGCCCGCATGGGCGGCGCGACGCTGCCGGCGATGAGCAACTCGGGCTCCGGGAATCAGGGAATTACAGCCACCATGCCGGTTGTCGTGGTCGCTGAACATGTTCAGGCCGATGACGAACGGCTGGCGCGGGCGCTGATGCTCTCGCATCTGTCGGCTATCTACATCCATTACCAGCTTCCGCGTTTGTCCGCGCTGTGTGCGGCGACAACCGCGGCAATGGGCGCTGCGGCGGGAATAGCGTGGCTAATGGGGGGCAGTTATCGGACCATCGCGATGGCGATCGGCAGTATGATCGGTGACGTCAGCGGGATGATCTGCGACGGGGCGTCTAACAGCTGTGCTATGAAGGTCTCGACCAGCGTCAGCAGCGCCTGGAAAGCGGTGATGATGGCGCTGGATGATACAGCCGTGACGGGCAACGAGGGGATTGTGGCCCACGACGTGGAGCAGTCGATCGCGAACCTGTGCGCGCTGGCGTGCCGCTCGATGCAGGCAACGGACCGGCAGATTATTGAGATTATGGCGAGTAAGGTGTAGCGATGGGCATTCGTCCCTCTTCCCAAAGGGGAGAGGGACCGATCAAGCAACTCTTATACCGGCAAATCAATCAGCAGCGCGCGCAGCGGCGTATCCGCCACCAGGGTGATATTCGCTTCATCACGAATAAACGCCCCGTCGCCGCAGGTGAGCGCCTCTTTCTCTTCCGCGTGCGTCACCGCATGCACCGTACCGTGAATGGACTGCAGATAGGCGCGCGGACCATGAAGCTGGAAGCTTGCCTGTTCACCTTTCTTCAGCTCGATATGATGCAGCCATACCTGCTGTCGCAGCTGCAGGCTCCCTTTGCTGCCATCAGGGGATGCAATCAGCTGCTGCTTATCGCCCGTTAAATCTAACTTCTGTACCAGCGGATTTTCCCGCTCAGGGCAGGCGTCGAGCCACAGCTGCATGCGCGTCAGCGTTTTGTCTTTGCTGAGGTTATGCTCGCTGTAGCTGATGCCCGGCTGCGTGGAAATTAACAGCGCTTCGCCAGCCTTTGCCTGGACATGATTGCCCTCGCTATCGCGGTATTCTGCCTCGCCTTCCAGGATCAGGTTCAGGATATCGACTTTCGGATACGTACGCGGCTGGAAGGAGGCGCCCGGGGCGAGCACTTCCTGGTTCAACACGCGCAGTGAAGCGTAACCGAGGAGTTTAGGGTCAAAGTAGTGTCCAAAGGAAAAGGTGTAGCGGGCCTGCAGCCAACCGAAATCGGCTTGTCCGCACTGTTTCGCTGTTCTTGTCGTAATCATAAACTTGACCTCTCTTTACACTAAAACAATGGTAAAGGTATGGACGCTGCATTGTTAGCCAGATATTCTGCCTGGTATGTTCAAATTTCCTGAATGAGAGCGAGATGGCTAAAGAGAGAGCATTGACGCTTGAGGCGCTTCGCGTCATGGACGCGATTGACCGGCGCGGCAGTTTTGCGGCGGCGGCCGATGAACTGGGGCGCGTTCCGTCTGCGCTAAGCTACACCATGCAGAAGCTGGAAGAAGAGCTGGACGTGGTGCTTTTTGACCGCTCCGGTCATCGAACAAAATTCACCAATGTCGGTCGAATGCTGCTGGAGCGAGGCCGCGTGCTGCTGGAAGCGGCGGATAAGCTGACGACAGACGCCGAAGCGCTGGCGCGTGGCTGGGAAACGCATCTGACGCTCGTGACCGAAGCGCTGGTGCCGACCGAAGCGCTGTTCCCGCTGGTGGACCGCCTGGCGGCGAAGGCCAATACGCAGCTGTCGATCATCACTGAGGTGCTGGCCGGGGCGTGGGAGCGTCTGGAGACGGGCAGGGCGGATATCGTCATTGCGCCTGACATGCATTTCCGCTCCTCGTCAGAAATCAACTCGCGCAAGCTCTACAGCGTCATGAACGTCTACGTCGCCGCGCCGGATCACCCGATTCACCAGGAGCCGGAGCCGCTCTCTGAAGTGACGCGCGTGAAGTACCGCGGCGTGGCGGTGGCGGATACCGCGCGTGAGCGTCCGGTGCTGACGGTGCAGCTGCTGGATAAACAGCCTCGTCTGACGGTCACGTCACTGGAAGACAAGCGGCAGGCGCTGCTGGCCGGTCTGGGCGTGGCGACGATGCCCTACCCGTTTGTGGAGAAAGATATTGCGGAAGGGCGACTGAGGGTGGTGAGCCCGGAGTACACCAGCGAAGTGGACATTATTATGGCGTGGCGCCGCGACAGCATGGGCGAAGCCAAATCGTGGTGCCTGCGCGAAATTCCAAAGCTCTTTGCGCATCACAACAAATAAGCGAGCTGGCCCGGTAAGCGTAAGCGCCACCGGGCAGTAATTTACGCGCCGATCTTAGGATCCGGACCAAAGCGGTTTTCGCCCGGCGTCCCGCTCTGACAGTTGAAAATTAAAATCACGATCCAGCCGACAAGCGGGATCAACAGCAACAGCAGCCACCACGCCGAACGATCGGTGTCGTGGAGACGACGAAACAGCACGGCCCATGAAGGCAGCAAAACCAGCAAGCCATAAATCGTAGTGAGTACACCTTCACCGCCGGCGCGCTCCCAGCCGAGAATTTTATCCACGATGCCCAGCACCATAATCAGGACGAAGTTCACCAGAACGAACATCCAGTACTCTTTGCGGCGGGCGCGGCCACCAAATCCAACGTAGTTGCGCAGTACTTTTAAATACCAGTCCATTTTCCTTGCCTCTTAATCAGTCAATCACTTGTTTTCTAAGCGATCGAGGTAAGGATAGATGTATGCTGTGAATTAAAAAAGGGAATCACTTGATTCCCTAAATAATTATCCGAAACGCACGTCGCGCCCGTGCGGTTCATCCAGATCCTGCCACGGGCCAATGGAGATGATGCCCGTTGGATTGATGGTCTTATGGCTGCGGAAATAGTGGGTGCGAATATGGTCAAAATCGACCGTCTCCGCGATGCCCGGCATCTGGTAGATGTCTCGCAGGAAACCATACAGGTTCAGGTAGTCGCTGATGCGGTGTTTATCGCACTTAAAGTGGGTGACATAGACCGGGTCAAAGCGAACCAGCGTGGTCCACAGGCGAATGTCCGCTTCCGTCAGGCGATCGCCCGTCAGGTAGCGATGCTGGCCCAGGATCTGCTCCAGGCGCTCCAGCGATTCAAACACCTTTCCGACCGCTTCGTCATACGCTTCCTGGCTGGTGGCGAAACCGGCCTTATAGACGCCGTTGTTGACGTTGTCGTAAATCCAGCTGTTCAGCTCGTCAATTTTCTCGCGCAGTTCAACCGGGTAGTAATCCCCGGCGCGGGCGCCGTGCGCATCAAACGCGGTATTGAACATGCGGATGATTTCCGCGGACTCATTGCTGACTATCGTCTGGTTTTTCTTGTCCCACAGCACCGGTACGGTAACGCGTCCGGTGTAGTGCGGATCGGCGCGCAGATAGAGCTGGTAGAGGAAATCGTGGTGATACAGGTCATCACCGGTCGCGGCGGGGAAATCACTGTCGAACGTCCAGCCGTTTTCCAGCATCAATGGGTTCACCACCGAAACCGGAATCAAAGATTCGAGGCCTTTTAGCTTGCGCACGATCAGCGTGCGGTGGGCCCACGGGCAGGCGAGGGAAACATAAAGATGATAACGATCTTTCTCCGCCGAGAAGCCGCCTTCGCCGCTCGGGCCGGGTGCGCCGTCGGCGGTCAGCCAGTTACGGAAGGCCGAAACAGAGCGCTTAAAGCGTCCACCGGTGGATTTGGTGTCATACCAGACATCCTGCCAGACGCCGTCTACGAGTTGTCCCATTTTTTACTCCTCCGTCAGATAGCAAAAGCGAGGAGATGTCTCCTCGCTTTGTGTTTATTCAGTATAGCGTGCTTACCATTTCTTATTCAGAACGCGGTCGATGCTGTATGCGCCTGGGCCGGTGATGGCCAGCAGCAGGAAGCCACCCGCGATGGTCAGGTTTTTCATGAACATCAGAGAGTTTACGCCTTCCGCAAAGTTGCTGTGGAAGATGAACGCCGTCAGCAGGGTGAAGCCTGCGGTAAACAGCGCGGTGGTGCGGGTCAGGAAGCCGAAAAGAACCGCCAGGCCGCCGCCAAACTCAAGCAGAATGGTCAGCGGCAGCAGGAAC
Organism: Enterobacter sp. 04-C-12-SI-ECC; assembly: GCF_047530715.1. Taxonomy (NCBI): domain Bacteria; kingdom Pseudomonadati; phylum Pseudomonadota; class Gammaproteobacteria; order Enterobacterales; family Enterobacteriaceae; genus Enterobacter; species Enterobacter sp. 04-C-12-SI-ECC. The sequence continues at coordinate 84,705 of NZ_JBLKDI010000004.1, read as the reverse complement.
CCCGGAACGCCCATGGCTTCCATATACTGCTGGGTACCCGCATATCCGGTGATTTTGCCCCAGCCTGCCACGATAAACAGAATTGGCATCAGAATACGCGCGACCAGTACACCAACATCTTCTAATTTTTTCATTTTACTCTCCAGGAAACCACATAAGCGGCTGAACATTATTTGTCTGCAATTCCGGGTAGATACCGCGGCTCTGCTGTCGATGGAGAGGAGTGTAAACGGGGCGGGTAGCAATTGTTAGCAAGGAAAACTGTCAATCTTCTTCAAAGATATTGAGTAAGGGCAGGTGCGCGCTGGTGCCCTCAGCCCACGGGGAGACGGGCAAAAACAAAAAACGGTAACCTGAGTTACCGTTTTGCGTTTATCACCGCAGCTGCTGTTGCCGCAACGTTGCTTTGACCAGACGCCAGGCGCTCCAGGCACCAAAACCGCGTCGGGCCCAGCGGATAAGCATATTTGGATGACGAACCGTCCAGATAGCCATCACGCTGCTTCCGACCAGCGCCCACGAACGCAGGCTCAGGAAGGTGTTCCAGCCACGGTCAAACCGTCGCGTCGCGTCGATCCAGTCACGGCGGCTGGCAGAAAGATCCAGCCGCTGCTGCTGGATCTGACTTAACAGGTACGCTTTTCGCTTCTGACGTTCCGCTTTATCGCTCACGGCTTGTCATCCTCCAGCAGGGCGCGATCGTTAGCCAGTTCCTGGCGCGTGTGGCGCAGGAAAGTGGACCTGCGTGCTTTACGCATCGTCCATATGCCGCCAATCAGCGCCGCGACCAGCAGAACGACGGTCGTGGCAATCATCGCGTTAAGTCGATACTGCGGGTCAATGGCCCAGATGATTAACACCATCAGGCTCATCAGACCAAACGCGGCGAAGAGCATGGTCAGCCCGAGCATCAGCAGCATCTGGAAGAGGTTCGCTTTCTCCTCTTCCAGTTCGACCACTGCAAGCCGGACGCGCGTTTCGGCAATCCCAACCAGCGTCGTTAAAATACGCTGGCCGATGCCGAGGACGTTATTAGCAGGCCCTTGTGCGTGACGAGGATCTTCCATATCAACGACGCGTCAGCAGGACACCCAGTACCACACCCACTGCGGCACCAATACCAACTCCCGTCCATGGATTGTCGCGCACATATTCATCTGCACGCGCAGCCGCTTCACGGGTCTGTTTCGCCAGTGCATCACCGGTTTCACCCAGGCGGTAGCGGCTCTCTTTCAGCGCCTGCTCCGCTTTGCTGCGCAGCTTACTTACTTCTTCTTTCGACTTATCGGCAGAGGAGTTCAGCACCTCTTCAAGGGTATCGGCCAGGGATTTCAGTTCAGCGCGCAGATGTTCAGACGTCGTATCTTTTGACATGATTCTCTCCTGTTGAGATTTCCGTTAACTCAATAATCGCGAGCTTCCAGCGCTTTCAGGTCGTCCTGCGCCTCTTTCAACTTCTTCTCGCGCTTAGCAATTTTTTCCGCATCCCCTTTCTCTTTCGCTTCCTGCAGGTCTTGACGGCGCTCGGCTATCTCGTCCTTCTGTTCAGCGATTTTCTTTTGGTGATCGGCACGCAGCTTGCTGTCTGAACAGTTCGCTTTCACTTCGCTCAGCGCTTTTTTGAGACCATCAACACGGTGCTGATTGTTATGCTTTTCGGCATAACCGATCTCACGCTGAATATCCTGTTCTTTCTCCTGACAGAGAGAGTTTGCGAAGGTCGTAGTGCTTAAAGAAAAAAGGGCCAGAGCCAGGGTCATGCGGAATTTCATTATCGAAACCTTCCATTGTGCTGCGGGGTTAGCCGCTATCCAAAATGATGCGGAGTACATTTGAGGGGTGCTCCGCGTACTTAAGCATAGTAAGTAAACGGGGGATTCACCAAAGTGAGTGAAAAGATTCGGAATCCAGGAAGTTATCCAAACCGATGCGACGTATCGCGAATCAATGATAACCACGCGGCTGGCGGGTTGTCATCTTCCTGCTGGGCAATGATATAGCCGTGCGGCAGCGTACGGTCAAGAACCGCTTTCGCGGCAGCGCTCTGCGCACGGGAATCAAACTTAATCAGTAAAACATCGTCCTGCGGGGTGATGCTTTTAAAGCGGATGCCGTTTGCATCCAGATGATGCCAGACAGAAAAACCGTCAGGCACACCGCCCCCCTGGTTTACCGGGCGAATGGCCAGCGTAGCCTCCTGATGTGAAAGCGTGTTCCAGGCCAGCAGTACGGCGCTGAGCATCACCAGTGCAATAAAGGCACAGGCAAAGCGGCGCATGGCGAGCGGTGAGATAACCATCGTTAACCTCGTGCTCCGTATTTTTTCTTCCACAGGACAACCAGCGAGCCGATCAGGCCGAAGACCAGCAGAACAACAGGCAGCAGCATCAGGCAGGACATCAGCTGATCTTCATATTTCATGAAGACCGGCGTCTTACCCAGCGCATAGCCCAGCGTCGTCAGGATCAGAACCCATAACAGGCCGCTCATCCAGTTGAAGAACTGGAAGCGTGCGCTGCTCAACCCGGACAGCCCGGCAATGGTGGGCAGCAGGGTGCGCACAAAGGCGATAAAGCGGCCAATCAGCAGCGCGGAAAGCCCATGCTTATGGAACAGGTGGTGTGCCCGCTGGTGATAGTGCGCAGGCAGATGGGAAAGCCAGTTCTGTACTATTCGGGTATTGCCCAGCCATCTTCCCTGGATATAACTCACCCAGCAGCCAAGGCTGGCCGCGACGGTCAGTAATAAAATGGTTTGCGGGAACGCCATTGCGCCTTTAGCACACAGCACGCCGACAAGCACCAGCAAACTGTCACCCGGCAAGAAGGCTGCAGGCAGCAAACCATTCTCAAGGAACAGAATCATAAACAAGACAAAATAGAGCATGCCAATCATGGAAGGGTTGGCCAGCGTTTCAAAATCCTGCGCCCAAAGGGCATGCAGCAGTTGGGTCAAAAGTTCCATTCAGTGTTCCTGGAAATCGGTTAACGTCTCGCCTGTTATCCGGGATAAACAGCACGGCGACATTGTTGTGATTTCATTATGGTCGCTCGCGGACACATTGCGGTGTGGCCAACACTGTTCCCTGTTAATTGGCTGGTTAGCAAGCACTAACTTTCAAAATAACGAAGTGAATCCAATTGTAACAAAGCCCAACGTTCTGCGTCACAGAATTTGCAGGGTGAGGTGATTTTGGCGTAAGCCCTGAAAGTGAGCGAGGGATTTTACAAAGGCTGACACTATATATGTTTTGCTTACCCATTCAGGCGGGGAGGCGCAGCGAAGCGCCTGCCGGTAGAAAGGTCGCCTATTTTGCGCCGCTCGGGGCCGTATCGAGATGAACGACAGGATTATCGGCAAAAAGATAACGGTCAGCGTTAAATTCGAAGTCGTCACTGGTTTCATTGAAGAGCATCTGCTTGGTATTTTCCAGGTGCTGCCACATGGCGAGCTTAGCGGCATGGGGATCTTTACGAATCAGCGCCTTAAGAATTTGATCGTGGTCGTCACACCAGTTGTCCACGGTACGGGAATCAATATGGTCGTGCAGTTTTTTCCAGTACGGGTTGTGAACGCGCTGAGTCCACATTTTCTCAACGATTGCCGCCAGCGCCGTATTCTGGGTTGCCAGGGCGACCTGAACGTGAAACTGCAGGTCCCACTCGGAATCACGGAAACATTTTTCCTTGCGAGCGTTCTCCTGGATCTCCATCAGCTTCATGATGTCCTGCTTGGTCACCTGCGTGGCGGCAAATTCGGCAATATTGCTTTCGATCAGCTGGCGAGCCTGGAGCAGCTCAAACGGACCGTAGCTGGCGAATTCTAGACTTTCATCCGCCACCGGAGAATGTTTAGGCTGATTAGAAATAACGTGAATGCCGGAACCTTTGCGTACCTCAACGTAGCCTTCCACTTCCAGCATGATAATCGCTTCGCGCACCACGGTTCGGCTTACGCTTTTTTCATCCGCGATAAAGCGCTCGGCGGGAAGTTTATCACCGACAAGATAGACCCCTTGCTCGATGCGATCTTTCAGCTCGGCAGCAAGTTGTTGATATAAACGACGTGGTTCGGTGATTTCCATATGCGCTCCAGGCAGGGTACGGCAGATGATTTGTTATACCACTTTCACGGAATACTCTCCAGATTTTGCCATTAAAAAAGCCGCCCTGGGGCGGCTTCGGTGAAACGCATTTTCGCTAACTCTGCGTAGCTGGTCGCCCGAGAGACTCTTTCGCCAGCTCCTCTGCGGATTTGCTTTTCAGCACCGTCCAGATCACCACCGCGCCCAGCAGGTCGAAAATAGCCAGCACGGCGAACAGCGGGCTGAAGCCTATGGTATCCGCCAGCGCGCCGACAACCAGCGCAAACATCGTACTCGCGGTCCAGGCGGCCATCCCGGTCAGGCCGTTGGCGGTGGCCACTTCGTTGCGACCGAAAACGTCAGACGAGAGCGTAATCAGCGCGCCGGACAGGGACTGGTGCGCAAATCCACCGATGCACAGCAGGGCGATAGCCACATACGGACTGGTGAACAGGCCGATCATGCCCGGGCCAATCATCAGCAGGGCGCCCATGGTCACCACCATCTTACGGGAAACAATCAGGTTCACCCCAAACCAGCGCTGGAACAGCGGTGGCAGGTAGCCGCCTACGATACAGCCCAGGTCAGCGAACAGCATCGGCATCCAGGCGAACATCGCGATCTCTTTCAGGTTAAAGCCGTAGACTTTAAACATAAACAGTGGGATCCACGCGTTGAAGGTGCCCCAGGCCGGTTCAGCCAGGAAGCGCGGCAGGGCGATACCCCAGAACTGACGGGTGCCCAGGATCTGCCAGACGGACATCTTCTTGCCGTTGTTGGTCTGGTGCTGCGCTTCCTGACCACCAATAATGTATTCGCGTTCTTCCTCGGAGAGTTTTTTCTGATCGCGCGGGTGTTTATAGAAAACCAGCCACGCGATAGCCCAGGCGAAGCTCAGCACGCCGGAAATGATGAACGCCATCTGCCAGCTGTGCATCACGATGGCCCACACCACCAGCGGCGGCGCAATCATTGCGCCGATGGACGACCCCACGTTGAAGTAACCCACCGCGATGGAACGCTCTTTTGCCGGGAACCACTCAGAGCTGGCTTTCAGCCCCGCCGGGATCATTGCGGCTTCTGCCGCACCGACCGCGCCACGGGCCAGCGCCAGGCCGCCCCAGCTACCCGCCAGCGCGGTTGCACCGCAGAATACCGCCCAGGCGATGGCGAAGAAGGCATAGCCGATTTTGGTACCGAGAATATCCAGCACGTAGCCTGCGACAGGCTGCATGATGGTATACGCCGCGGAATAGGCGGCAATAATGTAGGAGTATTGTTGCGTGGAGATATGCAGCTCTTCCATTAACGTCGGCGCTGCGGCTGCCACGGTGTTACGCGTCAGGTAGCCCAGCACGGTGCCTAACGTCACCAGTGCGATCATATACCAACGTAACCCTTTAATTTTACGCATCTAAAACCTCATCGTTATGTTATGTCCGCGCCAGAGCACGGCAACTTCTCAACCGTTTCCGGGAGCCGTTGGGTAACGGGAGGGGCGTAGCCGGAAGCATGTCCCGGAACGGCCCGAACCTTGCCATAAGTAAGCGTGCATAAGTCGGTATCCGTACCGTTAAACCCGATGCCTCTCACACCGGTAATGCATTCCGTCGGCTTATAGTTTGCGACGGCGAAAAGATAACTTGTCATACAACTTTAAAAGGTGAGTGACATCACAAATGCATGATTCTTTGTAGGGACATTAATCGCTGCGCGCAAAGCCAGTAACGGCGCGGCCTGTAGAAGGGTTTACCCCATTGAGGGTAATTTATTTGTTAGCGTTTATTGATCTCACTCACGAAAAAAGCTTCGGTGGGTGGAAATTGGTGTGATAACTTTGCAGCATATGAACATACGCTTTCTGACGCTCCCGTAATGAGGAAGACGATAATGACGCCGTTTATGACCGACGATTTTCTGTTAGATACCGAATTTGCCCGCCGCCTGTACCATGACTACGCTAAAGACCAGCCGATTTTCGACTACCACTGCCACTTACCCCCGCAGCAGGTTGCCGAAAATTATCGTTTCAAAAACCTGTATGATATCTGGCTAAAAGGTGACCACTACAAATGGCGTGCGATGCGCACCAACGGCGTGGCCGAGCGCCTGTGTACCGGCGACGCGACCGATCGCGAGAAGTTTGACGCCTGGGCGGCGACCGTTCCGCACACTATCGGCAACCCGCTTTACCACTGGACGCACCTCGAACTGCGCCGTCCGTTTGGCATCACCGGCAAGCTGCTTTCTCCCGCTACGGCGGATGAGATCTGGGACCAGTGCAATGCGCTGCTGGCGCAGGATAACTTCTCCGCGCGCGGCATCATGAAGCAGATGAACGTGAAGATGGTGGGCACCACCGACGATCCGATTGACTCCCTGGAGCATCATGCCGTTGTCGCCAAAGACGCCTCTTTTGACATTAAAGTGCTGCCAAGCTGGCGCCCGGACAAAGCCTTCAACATCGAACAGGCCACCTTCACCGACTATATGGCGAAGCTGGCGGAAGTGTCCGATACCGACATCCGTCGTTTCGCCGATCTGCAAACCGCGCTGACCAAACGTCTGGATCACTTCGCGGCGCACGGCTGTAAAGTCTCTGACCACGCGCTGGACGTGGTGCTGTTCGCGGAATCCAACGAAGCCGAACTGGACAGCATCCTGGCGCGTCGCCTCTCCGGTGAATCGCTTAGCCAGCATGAAGTAGCGCAGTTCAAAACCGCGGTGCTGGTGTTCCTCGGCGCGGAATACGCCCGTCGCGGCTGGGTACAGCAGTACCACATCGGCGCGCTGCGCAATAACAACCAGCGCCAGTTCAAACTGCTGGGCGCGGACGTGGGCTTTGACTCCATCAACGACCGCCCGCTGGCGGAAGAGCTGTCAAAACTGCTGAGCAAACAGAACGAGCAAAACCTGCTGCCGAAAACCATTCTCTACTGCCTGAACCCGCGCGATAACGAAGTGCTGGGCACCATGGTGGGCAACTTCCAGGGCGAAGGTATGCCGGGCAAGATGCAGTTCGGATCCGGCTGGTGGTTCAACGATCAGAAAGACGGCATGGAGCGTCAGATGACGCAGCTGGCGCAGCTCGGTCTGTTAAGTCGCTTCGTGGGTATGCTGACCGACAGCCGCAGCTTCCTGTCCTATACCCGTCATGAATATTTCCGCCGCATTCTGTGCCAGATGATTGGCCGCTGGGTGCATGCGGGCGAAGCGCCAGCGGATCTCCAGCTGCTGGGCGAAATGGTGAAAAACATCTGCTTTAACAATGCGCGTGACTACTTCGCCATTGAACTGAACTAAGGCCGTCTGAGGTTGATATGCAATACATCAAAATCCATTCGCTGGATAACGTGGCCGTCGCGCTGGCAGATTTAACCGAAGGCACGGAAGTGGCCTTCGATAACCAGTCGGTCACGTTGCGCCAGGCCATTGGACGTGGACATAAGTTTGCCCTGATCCCCATTGCAAAAGGGGAGAACGTGGTGAAGTACGGTTTGCCCATCGGCCATGCGCTGGCGGATATTGCGCCGGGTGAATATATTCATTCCCACAATACCCGCACCAATCTCAGCGATCTGGACGAGTACAGCTATCAGCCTGAACTCCCGAAGGCAGGCGTGCAGGCAGGGGATCGTGAGGTGCAAATTTACCGTCGCGCAAACGGTGATGTGGGGATCCGCAACGAGCTGTGGATCCTGCCGACCGTCGGCTGCGTGAACGGCATTGCGCGTCAGATCCAGACCCGCTTTCTGAAGGAGACCCACGATGCCGAGGGCATCGACGGGGTACATCTGTTCAGCCACACCTACGGCTGCTCCCAGCTGGGTGACGACCACATCAACACCCGCACCATGCTGCAAAACATGGTGCGCCACCCGAATGCGGGCGCGGTGCTGGTGATCGGCCTCGGCTGCGAGAACAACCAGGTCGACGCCTTCCGCGAGACGCTGGGAGAATTCGACCCTGAGCGCGTTCACTTCATGGTGTGCCAGCATCAGGACGACGAAGTGGAAGCGGGCGTTGAGCAGCTGCATCAGCTGTATGAGGTGATGCGCCACGACAGGCGCGAGCCGGGCAGGCTGAGCGAGCTGAAGTTTGGTCTGGAGTGCGGCGGGTCTGACGGTCTTTCCGGCATTACCGCCAACCCGATGCTGGGCCGCTTCTCGGATTACGTGATTGCCAACGGCGGCACCACGGTGCTGACCGAAGTGCCGGAGATGTTTGGTGCGGAGCGCATTCTGATGAGCCACTGCCGTGACGAAGAGACGTTTGAGAAGACCGTCACCATGGTGAACGACTTCAAACAGTACTTCATTGCCCACAATCAGCCGATTTACGAGAACCCGTCGCCGGGGAACAAGGCGGGCGGAATCACCACGCTGGAGGAGAAATCCCTCGGCTGCACCCAGAAAGCGGGTGCCAGCCAGGTGGTGGACGTTCTGCGCTACGGTGAACGCCTGAAAACCCATGGCCTGAACCTGCTGAGCGCACCGGGTAACGATGCGGTCGCCACCAGCGCGTTGGCGGGGGCGGGTTGTCACATGGTTTTGTTCAGCACCGGTCGCGGTTCGCCGTACGGCGGTTTTGTGCCGACGGTCAAAATCGCCACCAACAGCGAGCTGGCGGCGAAGAAAAAGCACTGGATCGATTTCGACGCAGGCCAGCTGATCCACGGCAAAGCGATGCCGCAGCTGCTGACGGAGTTCGTGGATACTATCGTGGAGTTTGCTAACGGCAGGCAGACCTGTAACGAGAAGAACGACTTCCGCGAGCTGGCGATCTTTAAGAGTGGTGTGACGCTTTAAGTGTTTTGTCGGGTGGCGCTAGCGCTTACCCGACCTACTGAACTTTAATCGGTGCGGCCTGATGCCCTCACCCTGACCCTCTCCCACGGGGAGAGGGTACAAACATTAAAAACGGCAACCTCAGGGTTGCCGTTTTGCTGTTAACCTCGCAGGGCGTTCTTCGCTAAACGCGCGTCTTCCGCCTGGCACACGGCGGCGGTAAACATCACGTCGGTGGAGGAGTTGATCGCGGTTTCGCAGGAGTCCTGCAATACGCCGATGATAAAGCCCACCGCAACCACCTGCATGGCGATCTCGTTCGGGATGCCGAACATATTACACGCCAGCGGGATAAGCAGCAGGGAACCGCCCGCCACGCCGGATGCGCCGCAGGCACACAGCGAGGCCACCACGCTCAGCAGCAGCGCGGTGGGCAGATCCACCGGAATACCCAGCGTATTCACCGCGGCCAGCGTCAGCACCGTGATGGTGATAGCCGCTCCCGCCATGTTGACGGTCGCGCCCAGCGGAATGGAGACGGAGTAAGTATCGCGGTCCAGATTCAGCTTCTCACACAGGGACATGTTGACCGGAATGTTTGCCGCCGAGCTGCGGGTGAAGAAAGCGGTCACGCCGCTTTCGCGCAGGCACATCAGCACCAGCGGGTAAGGATTACGTCGGATCTGCAGGAACACTAGCAGCGGATTAATCACCAGTGCCACGACGGCCATACAGCCAACCAGCACCAGCAGCAGCTGCGCATAGCCCCACAGCGCGCCGAAACCGGTGGTTGCCAGCGTGGATGCTACCAGACCGAAAATACCAATCGGCGCAAAGCGGATGACCACCGTCACGATAAACGTGACGGCGTGAGAAAGATCGATAACCAGGTTTTTGGTCGTGTCGTTGCTGTGGCGCAGAGCGAAGCCGAGGCCGACGGCCCATACCAGGATCCCGATGTAGTTCGCGTTAATTAGGGCATGGATCGGGTTGGCGACAATACTCATCAGCAGGCCGTGCATCACCTCAACAATACCCGCGGGCGGCGTGATGTCGGTGGCGCCAGTGGTCAACTGCAGCGTGGACGGGAAAATAAAGCTAACGACAACCGCCGTCAGCGCGGCTGAGAATGTACCCAGCAGATACATCCACAGAATCGGGCGAATATTGGTTTTCTGCCCCTGCTGGTGGTTGGCGATTGAGGCCATCACCAGCGTTAAAACCAGAACCGGCGCGACCGCTTTCAGCGCGCCGACGAACAGCGTGCCCAGCAGGCCAGTGGCTTCGGCGGCAGGTTTTGAGATCAGTGCCAGCGCGACGCCGAGCACCAGTCCAATCAGTATTTGCTTAACAAGGCTGCCGCGCGACAGGCGCGCAAGCAGGCCCGATGAGGATATCGTCATGAGTGTTCCTTAAGTGAAATTGCGTTCCATCCCGGCTGTGCTCTTAGTCACATTTATGTCCGGATGTAAGTAAATGTTTGCCTGGTCGAGTATAGGGAAAGTGTCTGCGGAGGGAAGCGTAAAATGCTGGATTTTACGTGTTGCGTCATGTTTTTTAACTATTGATTAACGAAAAATGCCCGGTAAGCGCAACGCCACCGGGCAAAAAGCACTAAGCCTGCTGCTTCTTATCGTGCTGGCGGTTAACCCAGGTATTGATAACCAGCGTCACCAGCAGAATGCCGAACACCACGCCGAGCGAAATGGCGATCGGGATGTGGTAGAAATCGACGATCAGCATTTTGATACCGATAAACACCAGGATCACCGACAGGCCGTACTTCAGCATCGAGAAGCGCTCTGCCGCGCCTGCCAGCAGGAAATACATGGCACGCAGACCGAGGATCGCAAACAGGTTAGAGGTCAGCACGATGAACGGATCGGTCGTCACCGCGAAGATTGCCGGGATGCTGTCTACCGCGAAAATCACGTCGCTCAGCTCGACCAGAATCAGCACCAGCAGCAGCGGGGTGGCAAACAGCAGACCGTTCTTACGCACGAAGAAGTGTTCGCTCTCGATCTTGTCCGTCATGCGCAGATGGCCGCGGATCCACTTCACCAGCGGCTTATCGCCGATACCGGTATCGTCTTCTTTTGCCAGCGCCATCTTGACCCCGGTAAACAGCAGGAACGCGCCGAACACGTACAGCAGCCATTCGAACTGGGTAATTAGCCAGCTGCCAGCGAAAATCATGATGGTACGCAGGATGATGGCACCCAGTACGCCGTAGACCAGCACGCGGCGCTGCAGGGCTGCAGGCACAGCAAAGTAGCTGAACAGCATCAGCCAGACAAAGACGTTATCAACCGCCAGGGCTTTTTCAATCAGATAACCGGTGAGGAAGGCGAGCGCCTGAGGATCGGCCACCGCGCGGCCTTCAGTCGAGGCCAGATACCACCAGAAGGCGGCGCAAAAGAGGAGTGAGAGGGTAACCCAGACCAGCGACCAGACGGCGGCCTGCTTAACGCTCATGCCGTGCTCGCCGCGACGACCCTGCAAAAAGAGGTCGATCGCCAGCATGATGAGCACGACAACCGCGAATCCGCCCCACAGCATTGGAGTGCCGACAGAATGCATACTATTTTCCTTACACATAAAAAACAAAAACGGCCATGGTCAGAAGACGATAGCCGTTAGCTTTTTATGCATAGACCTCGCCTTCCGGCAAGGTCTCACTTACAACCACGAGGGTTGCCCGGCGACCGGATGCGGTATTGCACGCATCGTAATGACGATCCACCGGCGAAGAAGTTACTCCCCTTTGCAGGTAACAAAATATGTCAGACCATCGGTTTCGTCAATGGCCTGCGCCGTTTCATTACACAGCTTTACGCGATCGCTTCCGCGCTCACGCCGTCTGCCGGGAACACCACGCCGGTCTGACGGCGGATCTCGGTTTGCAGCTTCGCCGTGGTGCGGCTTACCGCAAGGCCTGGGTGATTCACTTCGTTGTCTTCCACCAGACGGGCGAAGACCTCTGCCTCATAGAGCATAGTGTTAATATGCTGAGGCTGCGTCAGTTCCTGCGCTTTGCCGCCACGCGGCACGAAGCTCACCTTCTGGCACTCGGAGATTTTCTCGATAACCAGCGAGCCGGCTTCGCCCTGAATTTCGCTCGGCAACACGGAATCGCTCACCTTGGAGTGCTGCAGCGTGACGCTAAAATCACCGTAATCCAGCACCACCAAACCGTGTGCATCCACGCCGCTCTCCAGCAGGCTGGCGGTGGCCGTAACGCCGTGCGGCTCGCCCCACAGCGCTACGGCAGAGGCCAGGCAGTAAAAACCGATATCCATAATCGAGCCGTTTGAGAAGACCGGGTTAAAGGTATTCGGATTCTCGCCGTCCAGATAGCGCTGATAGCGCGACGAATACTGGCAGTAGTTGATAAAGGCTTTGCGCACTTTGCCAATTTTCGGCAGGGACTGCTGCAGCAGAAGGAAATTCGGCAGGCTGGCGGTTTTGAACGCTTCGAACAGCACCACCTGGTTTTCGCGGGCAAGCGCAATGGCCGCTTCCACTTCCTCAATATTCGAGGCCAGCGGCTTCTCGCAAATTACGTGCTTTTTATGGCCGAGAAACAGCGCCGTTTGCGGGAAGTGCAGGGAGTTCGGGCTGGCGATATAAACCGCGTCAATGGCGTCGCTTTGCGCCATTTCATCCAGAGAGGTGAAGAGATGCTCGACGAGGTAGTCGTTAGCAAAGCTCTGCGCCTGCTCAAGGCTGCGGGAATAGACTGCAGTGAGTTTAAGTTTGCCGGTTTCGTGGGCGGCGTCGACGAACTGGCGCGTGATCCAGTTCGTTCCAATGACTGCGAAACGTATCATAAACGTTTACGTACTCCGTAGCGGGGAACCTTTAGCCACTGTAGCACGGGATTATTGCAAAACCAGTGCGCTATTCCGCATTACCATTTAACGATAAATGCGTAAGCCACAGGCGGGTATCAAACTCCAGCTGGTGATACTGCGGCTCCATGTGGCAGCACAGGGAATAGAACGCTTTGTCGTGCTCTTTCTCTTTCAGGTGCGCCAGCTCATGCACCACGATCATCCGCAGAAAGGCTTCCGGCGCGTTACGAAACACCGTCGCCACGCGGATCTCCGCCTTAGCCTTCAGCTTGCCGCCCTGCACGCGGGAGATGGCGGTGTGCAGGCCGAGCGCGTTTTTCAGCACGTGGATCTTGTTGTCGTACATCACCTTGTTGATCGGCGGCGCGCTCTTCAGATACCGGCTTTTCAGATCCTGCGTATACTGCCAGAGGGCCTTATCGGTCGCGAAATCGTGCGTGCCGGGATAGCGTTTTTCCAGCACCGCGCCGAGCTTCTGCTCGGCAATCAGGCTGCGAACCTGAGTCAGTAAATGCTCCGGGTAGCCCTGGAGATAAGTAAGTTGGTTCATCAAAAGCCCAAATTAATGCGAAAACGGGTATACTCACGCACCCTTTTCAGGGATACGCCAAATTTTACCATTCAGGAGGGCCGATGAGCCACTTAGACAACGGTTTCCGTTCACTCAACCTTAAACGTTTCCCGGAAACGGACGACGTAAACCCGCTTCAGGCGTGGGAAGCGGCGGATGAATATCTGCTGCAGCAGTTGGATGAGACTGAAATCCGCGGCCCGGTTCTGATCCTGAATGACGCGTTTGGTGCCCTGGGCTGCGCCCTGGCAGAGCACACGCCGTACAGCATTGGCGATTCCTACCTGAGCGAACTGGCGACGCGTGAAAACCTGCGCCATAACGACATCGACGAGTCCAGCGTGAAGTTCCTCGACAGCACCGCGGACTACCCGCAGGCGCCGGGCGTGGTATTGATCAAGGTGCCAAAAACCATGGCGCTGCTGGAACAGCAGCTGCGCGCGCTGCGCAAAGTCGTCACGCCGGAAACCCGGATCATTGCGGGTGCCAAAGCGCGCGATATTCACACGTCGACGCTGGAGCTGTTCGAGAAGGTCCTCGGCCCGACCACTACCACGCTTGCCTGGAAAAAAGCGCGCCTGATCAACTGCACCTTCAGCGCACCGGAGCTGGCCGACGCGCCGGAGACGCTGAGCTGGAAACTGGAAGGCACCGACTGGACCATCCATAACCATGCGAACGTTTTCTCCCGCACCGGGCTGGATATTGGGGCGCGTTTCTTTATGGAGCATCTGCCGGAAAACCTGGAAGGGGAGATTGTCGATCTGGGCTGCGGCAATGGCGTGATTGGCCTGACGCTGCTGGCGAAGAATCCGGAAGCCAGCGTGGTGTTCAGCGACGAGTCGCCGATGGCGGTGGCCTCCAGCCGTCTGAACGTAGAAACCAACATGCCGGAAGCGGTGGATCGCTGCGAATTTATGATCAACAACGCGCTCTCCGGCGTTGAGCCTTTCCGCTTCAACGCCGTGTTCTGCAACCCGCCGTTCCACCAGAAGCACGCCCTGACGGATAACGTCGCGTGGGAGATGTTCCACCACGCTCGCCGCTGCCTGAAAATCAACGGCGAGCTGTATATCGTGGCGAACCGCCACCTGGACTACTTCCACAAGCTGAAGAAGATTTTCGGCAACTGCGTCACCATTGCGACCAATAACAAGTTTGTGGTGCTGAAAGCGGTGAAGCTGGGTCGCCGTCGCTAAATAACCAGTGCAAGCTGGGTGCCCTGCGCAATCGCCCGCCGCGCATCCAGCTCCATCGCCACGTCGCACCCGCCGATCAAATGCACCGTTTTACCCGCTTCGCGCAGCGGATCGGCCAGATCGCGCTTTGGCTCCTGTCCGGCGCACAAAATCACATGATCCACGCGCAGCAGCTGCGGTTCACCACCGATCAGCACATGCAGCCCGTCGTCGTCGATCTTCTGGTAGCTCACCCCCGGGATCATCTTCACTCCGCGCGAGAGCAGGGTGGCGCGGTGGATCCAGCCCGTGGTTTTGCCCAGCCCTTCACCCGGCTTGCTGGCCTTACGCTGGAGCATCACGATCTGGCGCGGGCTTTTCGGCAGCTGCGGCCCTTCCGGCCGTAATCCGCCGGACTGGCTCAGGCTGGTATCAATGCCCCATTCTACGCAAAACTCGGCGATGTTCTGGCTGGTGGCCTCGCCCGGCTGGCTTAAATACATCGCGGTATCAAAGCCGATCCCGCCGCAGCCGATAATCGCCACCTTCTCGCCAACGGGCGCTTTGTCACGCAATACGTCCAGATAGCTCAACACCTTCGGATGATCGATACCCTCGATTGCAGGCGTGCGCGGTGCGATCCCGCTCGCCAGGATCACCTCGTCGAAACCGATCAGATCCGCCGCGCTGACAAGCTGGTTAAGCCGCAGATCAACACCCGTCAGATCGATCATCCGGCGGTAGTAGCGCAGGGTTTCATAGAACTCCTCTTTGCCGGGGATCTGTTTGGCGATATTAAACTGCCCGCCAATTTCACCGGCGGCATCAAACAGCGTCACGCTGTGCCCGCGTGAGGCGGCATTCACCGCAAACGCCAGCCCAGCGGGGCCAGCGCCCACCACGGCCAGGCGTTTTTTATTGACCGTCGCAACCACCGGCATTTTGGTTTCATGGCAGGCGCGGGGGTTCACCAGGCATGAGGTGACTTTGCCGGCGAAGATCTGATCCAGACAGGCCTGGTTACAGCCGATGCAGGTGTTGATCTCATCCGCACGGCCGCTTTGCGCTTTAGAGAGCAGTTCGGCATCCGCGAGGAACGGACGCGCCATTGAGACCATATCGGCGTCGCCGCGTGAGATCACATCGTCCGCCACCTGCGGGTCGTTAATGCGATTCGTCGTTACCAGCGGAACGGAGACTTTGCCTTTCAGCTTGCGCGTTACCCAACTGAACGCCGCGCGCGGCACCGGCGTGGCGATGGTCGGGATGCGCGCTTCGTGCCAGCCAATCCCGGTGTTGATGATGGTGGCACCTGCGGCTTCAATCGCCTGCGCCAGCTGCACGGTTTCGTCGAACGTGCCGCCGCCCTCCACCAGGTCGAGCATCGACAGGCGGAAGATAATAATAAAGTCCGCGCCCGCACGTTCGCGCACCGCGCGCACCACCTCCACGGCAAAGCGCATCCGGCGGGCATAGTCACCGCCCCATTCGTCGTCGCGCTGGTTGGTGCGGGCGGCGAGGAATTCGTTAATCAGATAGCCTTCAGAGCCCATCACCTCCACACCGTCGTAGCCCGCCTCACGCGCCAGCGCGGCGCAGCGGGCAAAATCGTCGATCAGCGCCAGGATCTCGTCGTGGCTGAGGGCGTGAGGGGTAAAGCGGTTAATCGGCGCCTGAATAGCCGATGGCGCAACCAGCTTTGGCTGATAGCTGTAGCGCCCGGTATGCAGAATTTGCAGGGCGATTTTGCCGCCTTCGTTATGCACCGCGTCCGTGACAATGCGGTGATGCGGCAGCTGTGTCGCATCATTCAGAACTGCGCCGCCCTCCATCGTCACGCCTGAAGGGGCAGGGGCTACGCCGCCGGTGACAATCAGCGCCACCCCGTGGCGGGCGCGCTCGGCATAGAAGGCTGCCAGGCGCTCGGCTCCGTCCGGACGCTCTTCCAGCCCGGTGTGCATCGAGCCCATTAACACGCGGTTTTTGAGGGTGGTAAACCCCAGCTCGAGGGGGGCGAATAGCGACGGGTAGCGGCTCATAGTCTCTTCCAGTGTAAAATTATTGTTATGTGGTCGGATGAGTTACTAATTTAGCCAGCGGCAGCAGAAAGGTAAAAGCGGGATCGAATGATTGTGATAGATCTCAAAGAACTTCCCCGGTAGCGCTACGCTTACCGGGGCTACAAAACCCCAGGACGGATAAGCGCAGCGCCATCCGGCGTTATTTACGGCGTCGCTGCCCGCGCTAACCCCGGCGCCTGCCACATCGACGTGGTCAGCCCGCTGTCCACCAGCCCGAGCTGATCCGCGTACACCGCCTGCCACTTCTCCATCATGCCGTCGTACAGCTCCCGGTGCTGCGGGTTTGGCGTAAACTCGCGGCTCCACTTCACCAGCTGCTCGCCCGTCGAGGCCATATCCGCAAACAGCCCCGCACCCGTTCCGGCGGCAATGGCGCAGCCGAGCGCCGTTGCCTCTTTGACTTCCGGCACGCGCACCGGCAGGCCGGTGACGTCGCTTAAAATCTGGCTCCACAGGGCGCCCTTTGCGCCGCCGCCCGCAAACACCAGGCTATCAAACGTCACGCCGGAGAAGCGTGAAATCTGCGTCAGGTTACAGGCCGAGACGATTGCCGCGTTCTCCTCCAGGGCGCGGAACAGCGTCGCTTTGTTGCACTTTTCCGGGTCGATGGAGAGGTTAATAAACGACGGCGCGGCGTGGTACCACTGCTTGAAATGCATCGCGTCGGAGAAGATTGGCATTACACCGTGGGAGCCAGCGGGTACGCGGCCCGCCATCTCTTCCAGCAGGGAATAGGTGTCCATCCCCATCCGCTCGGCAATCAGCTTCTCTTCGGCACAAAAGGCGTCGCGGAACCAGCGCATGGTCAGCCCGGTAAAGAAGCTGATCGACTCCGCCTGTGCCATGCCGGGGATAACGTGCGGGTTTACGCGGATGTTCATCTCGGGGTCGGTGCGCACCTGCGGCAGGTTAACCACCTGCTGCCAGAAGGTGCCGCCCAGCACCGCCGTTTGTCCGGCGCGGACCACGCCCAGCC
Source organism: Enterobacter sp. 04-C-12-SI-ECC (assembly GCF_047530715.1). Classification (NCBI taxonomy): domain Bacteria; kingdom Pseudomonadati; phylum Pseudomonadota; class Gammaproteobacteria; order Enterobacterales; family Enterobacteriaceae; genus Enterobacter; species Enterobacter sp. 04-C-12-SI-ECC. The sequence goes on along the minus strand of NZ_JBLKDI010000004.1, from coordinate 67,174 downwards.
CCAGGCAGCCCAGCTGCACGTCGCCGCCGCCCATCACTACCGGCGTGCCCTCGCGTAAACCGCTCTGCTGTGCGGCTTCTTTCGTGATGGCCCCCAGCACGGTGCCGGTCTCTTTTACCGGCGAGAGAATATCGGCGCGCAGCCCGGCCATGTCGAGCAGCGCTGGACGCCAGTCGCGTGAAAAGAGATCCAGCATGCCGGTGGTGCCCGCGTTAGACGGATCGACCGCCAGCTCGCCGGAGAGCTTTGCCGCCAGCCAGTCGCTGATCATGGTGATAGTGGCGGCCTTACGATAAATATCCGGGCGATGATGCGCCAGCCAGAGCAGGCGCGGCATGGCGCTAAGGGCAAGCGTCTGCCCGGAAACGTCATACACTTCGGATTCAAAACGGTAGTCGTGGATCTCTTTGAGTTCAGCCACCTCGCGGCTGGCGCGGGCGTCAACGTTGGCGCAGGCCCAGATGGCCTCGCCGCTGCGGTCGTACAGCACGATCCCTTCGCGCATCGAACAGCAGGCGACGGACTGAATATCCGCCGCGCTCAGGCGCGCGCGCTCCAGCGCCTGCTGAATGCACCGGCAGGCCAGCTGCCAGTTGGTGTCGAGATCGAACTCCATCGACCCCGGCACGTTCTCCACGCTCAGGTGCTTCCACTCGGCCTGGCCGACGGCAATCTGGTTGCCCTGCAAATCGAAAATTACGGCGCGAACGCTGCCTGTCCCTGCATCTAACGCTAAAAGGTAACTCATGAGCTTGCCTCGATGTTAGCGCAGGGCGACTCTTATTCGGCCAGAGCCAGCACCGCGCGGGCTGTCGTCTCTTCCGTCACCAGGCCATTAATACGGCGACCTTTCAGTGCGGCATAAATCGCATCGGCTTTCTCTTCCCCTCCGGCCACGCCGACGATGGTGGGCAGCTGCGCCAGTTCATCGAGCGTGACGCCGAGTAATTCTTTATGGATCTCCAGCTCCTCGACGCATTCCCCTTCGGCGTTAAGGAAATAACCGAGGATATCGCCTACCGCCCCTTTACGGGCGTACATCAGCTGTTCACCTTCGCTGATATAGCCGGAGCGCAGTATCGTCGCGTCACGTCGCTGGTTCACGGAACCAATGCCGACCACCGCCACGTCAGCGGCGGTCGCGGCGAGGATCACGTCCCGAACGCTGGTTTCGCGCTTTAAGATCCCGGCGACTTCCGCAGATGAAACGCGAAGCGGGGCGGGGATCATGCTGACGCTACAGGCCGCATCCAGCTGGCCGATACCGGTCATATACGGCCCCACGCCGCCGGAAAGCGTCACGAGGCGGATCTGCTGCGAGCTGATAAAGCCGCTTAAGTGTTGCAGGCTGCTCATGGTGGTTTCACCGAACCCCACCGCCAGCAGCTGGCCGGGCTCCAGCACGCCCATCAGCGACTGCGCCGCGCCAATGCCCAGCCGCACGTTCATCGGCGGGGTATTTAGGGCAGGCATCACGCGCACCAGCTTCAGGCCAAAGCGCTGCTGTAGCTCGGTTTCCAGCGACAGGCAGCCCTCGTAGCGGGAGTTGATCTGCACGCGGATCACCCCCGACTGGCGGCCTTTCTCCAGCAGGCGGGAGATCTTCAGGCGCGGCAGACCGAGCCGTTCGCCGATATCATTCTGGGTCAGCCCGTCGTGGTAGTAGCACCAGGCGACGCGCGCCACCAGCTCCTCTTCCGCCAGCGCCAGCCCGGCAAACCGTCCTTCTTCCGCAGTGCGTTTATCGCTCATAATTGAACTCTTATAAAAATTTAGATCATATGTTCGTAATGGCGCGGCGTGAAAATGTGAGCTACGCGGCAAAACGGATCATTTAGATCGTTTCTGGTTAATCTGAATCTCAATCGATAAAACTGTGATCCCTGCACGGTTGTAAATATAGTTCACCGTCTACGCTTTTGAACATTATTAAATCTAAAAATCATTTGTTCAATAGCGGAGCGATGATGACACCACTTCTCAACGCGCGAAATATCAGCAAGCAGTTCTCAGGCGTGCCGGTCTTAAAAGGCATTGATTTCACGCTGCTTGCGGGGCAGGTGCACGCGCTGATGGGCGGTAACGGCGCGGGAAAATCGACGCTAATGAAGATCATCGCTGGGGTGGAAACGCCGGATAGCGGTGAACTTTCGGTTGCGGGCGAGTCTTTTGCACGGCTTACCCCGGCGCAGGCGCACCGGTTAGGCATTTATCTGGTACCGCAGGAGCCTCTGCTTTTCCCCAACCTGACCGTGCGGGAAAACATCCTGTTCCGCCTGCCGCGAGAGCGCGATCGGGAAAAGCGGCTGGCGGAGAAACTCCAGCAGCTGCAATGTCAGCTTAATCTCGACGCAACGGCCAGCACCCTGGAAGTGGCGGACCAGCAGATGGTTGAGATCCTGCGCGGGCTGATGCGCAACGCCAGAATTCTGATCCTCGACGAGCCCACGGCCTCGCTGACGCCCGGCGAAACCGAACGGCTGTTTCGCCAGATCCGCGCCTTACAGGCGCTCGGCGTCGGGATTGTCTTTATCTCGCATAAGCTGCCGGAAATCCGCACGCTGTCGAGCCACGTTTCGGTGATGCGCGACGGCGCGGTGGTGCTCAGCGGCGAAACCGCCCAGTTTGACGACAGCGCCCTGATCGCCGCCATGACGCCGGTCAGCCGCGAGAAAGGCTTTAGCGATGCGCAAAAGCTGTGGCTGGCGCTGCCGGGAAACCGCCGCACCCAGCCGCAGGATTTTCCGGTGCTGCGCGTGGAAGATCTCACCGGAGAGGGCTTTATCGATCTCAGCCTGGAGATTTACGCCGGGGAGATCGTCGGCCTTGCCGGACTGGTCGGATCCGGGCGCACCGAGTTTGCCGAAACGCTCTACGGCCTGCGTCCCGTACGCGGCGGGCGGGTGTGGCTGGAGAGCCGGGAGATCACCTCCGATCCGGTGGGTTCACGTCTGGAAAAAGGGTTGGTTTATCTGCCGGAAGACAGGCAGGTGTCCGGCCTGTTTCTCGACGCGCCTGTCCGCTGGAACACGGTGGCGCTGAACGAGCCGTCGCTCTGGCAGCAGCGAAAGCGGGAGTCTGCGGTGGTGGAGCGCTATCACCGGGCGCTGGGGATCAAGCTCAATCATGCGGATCAAACCGTGCGCACGCTCTCCGGCGGCAACCAGCAGAAGGTGCTGCTGGCGCGCTGTCTGGAGGCCAATCCTTTGTTGCTGATCGTCGATGAGCCGACGCGCGGCGTGGACGTGTCGGCGCGCGCCGATATCTACCAGCTCATTAAAAGCGTGGCGGCGCAGAATGTTGCGGTGCTGATGATCTCAAGCGATCTCGATGAATTTCCCGGCCTTGCGGACCGCGTGCTGGTGATGCATCAGGGCGTACTCAGCGGCGAGCTGCCGCGCCACGCCGTCAGTCTCGATCGGATGATGGCGCTGGCGTTTGGAGGACAATCATGAAGATCTTACTCAAAAACCGCGAGCTGAGCGCGTTTCTTGCCATTCTGGCGCTGTTCGCCGTGCTGGTGGCGCTGAATCCGTCCTACTTCAGCCTGCAAACGCTGGGGATGATCTTCGCCAGCGCGCAGATCCTGATCCTGCTGGCCATCGGTGCGGCGCTGGTGATGCTGACCCGCAATATCGACGTCTCCGTGGGCTCGACCGTCGGGCTGTCCGCCATTGCCGTCGGCGTGGCGCTCAACGGTGGCTACAGCCTGCCGGTATCGATACTTTTTGCGCTGTCGATTGGCGCGCTGGCGGGGGCGTTCAACGGTTTTCTGGTGGTGGGGCTGCGCATTCCGGCGATTGTCGCCACCCTCGGCACGCTGGGGCTGTACCGCGGAGCGATGCTGCTCTGGACGGGCGGAAAGTGGATTGAAGGGCTGCCGCCGGGGCTGAAATCTCTCTCCGAGCCTGCCGCCATCGGCATTTCACCGCTCGGCGTGGGAGTGTTGATTCTCGTTGTCGTTGGCGCGTGGGGGCTATCGCGCGCCTCGTTCGGGCGTGATTTTTACGCGGTGGGGGATAACCTCGCCGCCGCGCGCCAGCTGGGCGTGGCGGTGAACCGCACGCGCATGATCGCCTTCACCCTCAACGGCATGCTGGCGGCCTGCGCCGGGATTGTCTTTGCCGCGCAGATCGGCTTTGTGCCCAACCAGACCGGCAGCGGGCTGGAGATGAAGGCCATTGCCGCCTGCGTGCTCGGCGGCATTTCGCTGCTGGGCGGCACCGGCACGCTGGTCGGTGCGTTCCTCGGCGCGTTCTTCCTTACCCAAATCGACACCGTGCTGGTGCTGTTCAGGCTACCGGCGTGGTGGAACGACTTTATCGCCGGGCTGGTGCTGCTGGGCGTGCTGGTGCTCGACGGGCGGCTGCGCCAGGCGCTGTCACGCCATCAGCGGGCGCTGAAGTACGGCCGGTTCCAGCCTGGCAACAGAGGGGGAAAGCACGTCACCCCCTTTCCCAAACGCAACAAAGAGGTGGCGTAAATGAGGCTCAACTGGGAAAGCGCGCTGCTGATATTGCTGATGCTGGAGATCCTGCTCTTCGGCGCCATCAACCCGCGCATGCTCGACGTTAACATGCTGCTGTTCAGCACCAGCGATTTCATCTGCATCGGCATCGTGGCGCTGCCGCTGACGCTGGTGATTATCAGTGGCGGGATCGACATTTCGCTGGGCTCCACCATCGGCCTGTGCGCCATCGCGCTGGGGGTGATGATGCAGGCGGGGTGGCCCATGACGATCGCCGTTCCGCTGACGCTGCTGCTTGGCCTGCTGTGTGGGCTGGTGAATGCGGCGCTGATCCACTACACCGGCATCAGCCCTTTAGTCATTACCCTCGGCACGCTCTACCTCTACGGCGGCGGTGCGTTACTGCTCTCCGGCATAGCGGGGGCGACGGGCTACGAGGGCATCGGCGGCTTCCCGGACAGCTTTACCGCGTTCGCTAACCTCACGGTGCTGGGGCTGCCGATCCCGCTGGTGCTGTTCGCGGTGATTACAGCCTTTTTCTGGCTGATTACCCATCGCGGGCGCTTTGGCCGCCATCTGTTTTTAATCGGCCAGAATCCGCGCGCGGCGCGCTATGCGGCGCTGTCGGTGAACGGCATGCCCTACGCGCTGTACGGTCTGGTCGGCGTGGCGTCGGCGGTGGCCGCGCTGGTGATGGTCTCCTATTTCGGCTCTGCGCGTTCGGATCTGGGGCGCGATTTGCTGATGCCCGCGCTCACCGCCGCCGTACTCGGCGGGGCAAATATTTACGGGGGTTCAGGGTCGGTGCTGGGTACGGCGCTGGCGGCGCTGCTGGTGGGGTATCTCCAGCAGGGATTACAGATGGTCGGCATCCCCAACCAGGTGTCGAGCGCGCTGTCTGGGGCGCTGCTGGTTGTGGTGGTGATGGGACGTTCGCTAAGTCTGCACCGCGAATGGGTGCGATCTCTCTTCAGAAAACTATCCGGAGCGTAAGATGAAAACAAAACTGCTCGTCCTGGCAATGGCCCTCAGCTTCGCTTCGGCGCAGGCGGCGGACCGCATTGCCTTTATCCCCAAGCTGGTGGGCGTGGGTTTCTTCACCAGCGGCGGCAACGGCGCGAAAGAGGCGGGGAAAGATCTTGGCGTGGACGTGACCTACGACGGCCCGACAGAGCCGAGCGTTTCCGGCCAGGTGCAGCTCATCAACAACTTCGTCAACCAAGGCTATAACGCCATTATCGTCTCCGCCGTGTCGCCGGATGGTCTCTGCCCGGCGCTGAAGCGCGCGATGCAGCGCGGCGTGAAGGTACTGACCTGGGATTCCGACACCAAACCGGAGTGCCGCAGCATTTATATCAACCAGGGGACGCCGGAACAGCTCGGCGGCCTGCTGGTGGAGATGGCGGGCAAACAGGTCACCAAGCCGAATGCCAAAGTGGCGTTCTTCTACTCCAGCCCAACCGTCACCGACCAGAACCAGTGGGTGAAAGAGGCGAAGGCCAAAATCGAGAAAGATCACCCCCAGTGGCAGGTCGTGACCACCCAGTTTGGCTATAACGACGCCACCAAATCTCTGCAGACCGCCGAGGGGATCTTAAAAGCGTATCCGGATCTGGACGCGATCATCGCGCCGGACGCCAACGCCCTGCCGGCGGCGGCGCAGGCGGCGGAAAACCTGAAGCGGGAAGGGGTGGCGATTGTCGGCTTCAGCACGCCGAACGTCATGCGTCCATACGTTGAGCGCGGGACGGTGAAAGCCTTCGGCCTGTGGGATGTCGTACAACAGGGCAAAATTGCGGTCAATGTCGCCGATCGTCTGCTGAAAAAGGGCGATCTTAACCCTGGCGACAGCGTGGACGTAAAAGGTATCGGCGCGCTGAAGGTGGAGCCGAACAGCGTGCAGGGCTATCAGTATGAGGCGAAGGGCAACGGCATCGTGCTGCTGCCGGAGCGGGTGGTGTTCACCAAAGAGAACATCAGCAAATACGATTTCTGACGGGGGAGCAAATGGCTGATTTAGACGACATCAAAGACGGCAAGGATTTTGGCATCGGCACGCCGCAGCAGAATGTGCCGTTCACGCTCAAGGGCTGCGGCTCGCTGGACTGGGGCATGCAGTCCCGCCTGGCGCGCATCTTTAACCCGAAGAGCAACCGCACGGTAATGCTGGCCTTTGACCACGGCTACTTTCAGGGGCCGACCACCGGCCTTGAGCGTATCGATCTCTCCATTGCGCCGCTGTTCGGTGAAACCGACGTGCTGATGTGTACCCGCGGCATTCTCAGGAGCCAGGTGCCCGCCGCGACAAACAAACCGGTGGTGCTGCGCGCCTCCGGCGGTAACTCCATTCTGGGGGAACTCTCGAACGAGTGCGTGGCGGTGGCGATGGAGGATGCCCTGCGCCTGAACGTCTGCGCGGTGGCGGCGCAGGTGTATATCGGAAGCGAGTTTGAGCATCAGTCTATCAACAACATCATCAAGCTTGTCGATGCAGGGGCACGCTACGGCATGCCAACGCTGGCGGTAACGGGCGTCGGCAAGGAGATGGCCCGCGACGCGCGCTACTTCTCGCTCGCCAGCCGCATCGCCGCCGAAATGGGGGCGCAGTTCGTCAAAACCTACTACGTGGACGAGGGCTTTGAAAAAGTGACCGCCAGCTGCCCGGTGCCTATTGTGATCGCCGGGGGCAAAAAGCTGCCGGAGCTCGAGGCGCTGGAGATGTGCTGGCGGGCGATTGATCAGGGGGCGTCCGGCGTGGACATGGGACGCAATATCTTCCAGTCCAGCGCGCCGCTCGCCATGCTGAAAGCGGTGAAAAAAGTGGTTCACGAGAACGTGAGCGCCCGGGAGGCGTTCCAGTTCTGGCAGGAAGAGAAACAGGGAGAAGCAAAATGAACGTGACGCTGGTTGAGATTAACATCAAGCCCGAGCGGGTGGACGAGTTTCTGGAGGTGTTTCGCGCCAACCACGAGGGGTCCATCAGGGAGCCGGGAAACCTGCGCTTTGACGTGTTGCAGGACCCGAGGGTGAAAACCCGGTTCTTTATCTACGAGGCCTACAAAGACGAAGCGGCGGTGCTGGCGCATAAGCAAACCCCGCACTATCTGGCGTGCGTGGACAAGCTTGAGGAGCTGATGTCGGAGCCGCGTAAGAAACGCAGTTTTGTGGGGCTGTTGCCGGAGTAGCGGATTTGCCCGGTGGCGCTAACGCTTACCGGGCCTGCGGGTACGGGGTTGTGTTGATTTTTTAGGCCGGGTAAGCGTAGCGCCACCCGGCGTATTTCACGCTTCCTCCACGCTCACTCGCAGCGCCGCCAGCGCCTTGCGCGCCGCTTTCAGCACCTGCTCACACTGCTCAATCGTCAGCGTCAGCGGTGGCTCAATGCGGATGGTTTTCGAGTTGTTGAGCGTGCCGGCTACCAGCACCCGCTGGCGAAACATCTCGCTCGCGAAGCTGTAGCCGATTTCATTGTCGACAAACTCGATTGCCATCAGCATCCCTTTGCCGCGCGCTTCCTGTACCAGGTCCGGATATTCCCGGCCCAGCTGGCGGAAGCCGTCCAGCAGCATGTCGCCTTTCTGCTCCGCCTGCGCGGGCAGGTTTTGCTCCAGCAGCACGTTGATGGTGGCCAGCGCCGCCGCACAGGCCAGCGGGTTACCGCCAAAGGTGGTGGTGTGCAGGAACGGATTGTCGAACAGCACCGAGAAAACCTCTTCGGTAGCTACCGTCGCGCCAATCGGCATCACGCCGCCGCCCAACGCTTTCGCCAGGCACAGAATGTCCGGCTGAACGTTCTCGTGCTCGCAGGCAAACATCCTACCGGTGCGCCCCATCCCGGTCTGCACTTCGTCGAGGATCAGCAGCGCGCCAAACTCATCGCACAGCTGACGCACGGCGGGCAGGTAGCCTTGTGGAGGCAAAATCACGCCGCCTTCACCCTGAATCGGCTCGAGGATCACCGCCGCCACGTCATCGCCGGTTTTACGGCATTCGCTCAGCACGGTGCGCATGGCGTTAATGTCGCCGAACGGCACGTGGCGGAAGCCCGGCAGCAGCGGCATAAACGGTTTGCGGAAGGTGGATTTGGCGGTCGCAGACAGTGCCCCCAGGGATTTCCCGTGGAACGCGCCGCTGGTGGCGATAAAGGTGAATTTCCCGCGTGGCGACTGGTACGCCTTGGCGAGCTTGATCGCCGCCTCGACCGACTCGGTGCCGCTGTTGCTGAAGAAGCTGTATTTCAGCTTGCCGGGCGTTAAGGCCGCCAGCGTTTTCGCGAGCATGGCGCGAAGCGGGTCGAGCAGTTCCTGACTATGGAGAGGTTGTTTCGCAAGTTGATTCTGTACGGCGGAAACCACTACTGGATTACGGTGCCCCACGTTAAAGATACCGAAACCACCCAGGCAATCTATAAACTCCTGTCCCTGGGTGTCGACAAGCGTGTTGAGACTTCCCGCTTGCCACTCTACGGCTCCGTAATCCCCGCCGGCGGTAACAGATTTGCGATACTCCAGAAAACCAGGATTCACATGCTCTTTAAAGTAATCAATGACCTCTCGGTTAAGTTGTTTCATCTCCTCATGATCGAGCGTTCGCTTCTCAATGAGATTCAGTGCGTGCGCGGTACAGGCAAGAGCCGAGGCGCTGGAAGGTAACCTGTTCAAAATATGCTCCCGGGGATCGCGTATCACATGATACTGAGTTAAGTATTGCAGGGATTACGCCACTTCAGATGACTTAACGAAAATCGGGATAAACGCCAGGTTAAAATTATGTTGCGCAATATTTAATCATGCCGGAGCAATCGAAACGGGATTTAGGGGTACAGGGCAACCCGCATTCTCAGGTGCACAAAAAGGCAATTGCACTAAAGGAGTGCATGGCTTGCGGCTTAAGTGGGCGTTAACAGGTCATGCTTTATAGGTAATTTCTTTACGAAAGTATTTGGAATCAATGAATTATAAAATCTCACAAAAAGTGCGGTTTAAGTGAAATCTGCGATCTCCATCAAGTTTAACAACTAAAGATAAATTGTTTACCGCCGAAAAAACAATAAACCACAAAATTAACATTCGAATAACCTGCAAGGAATGCCCGTCATGTCTTCACCTTCCTGTGTTACCCAGAATAATTATCCTCTGGACGATGACACCACCTTAATGTCGACCACCGACGTCCACAGCTATATGACCCATGCAAACGACACCTTTGTGCAGGTGAGCGGCTATCAGCTTGATGAGCTGATGGGCCAGCCGCACAATCTGGTGCGCCATCCCGACATGCCAAAAGCGGCGTTTGCCGATATGTGGTACACCCTGCAGCAGGGTGAGCCGTGGAGCGGCATTGTCAAAAACCGACGTAAGAATGGCGATCATTACTGGGTGCGCGCGAATGCGGTACCGATGGTGCGGAATGGGCAGGTGACGGGATATATGTCGATCCGCACCAAAGCCACGGAGGAAGAGATCGCTGCCGTAGAGCCGCTCTACCGGGCGCTGAATAACGGGAGCTGTAAAAAACGCATCCAAAAAGGACTGGTGGTGCGTAAGGGCTGGTTGGGTAAACTTCCTTCCATGCCGCTACGCTGGCGCGTACGCAGCGTGATGGCGGCGCTCTTTGCCGCGCTTGCCGCTGCCCTGGTGACCACCTCCGCAGGCTGGGTGCCGCTCGCCGCGGCCGCCATGGTAACGCTGCTGGGAACGCTGCTGTTTGAGCAACAGATTGTCCGCCCGATCGAAAACGTCGCGCATCAGGCGCTGAAGGTGGCGACCGGCGAGCGCAACAGCGTGCAGCATCTGAACCGCAGCGACGAGCTGGGGCTGACCCTGCGCGCGGTAGGACAGCTGGGGCTGATGTGCCGCTGGCTCATCAATGACGTCTCAAGCCAGGTGATGAGCGTCCGTGACGGCAGCGACAGGCTGGCGCAGGGGAACGAAGCGCTGAACGATCGTACGCGTCAGACCGTGGCGAACGTGCAGCAGACCGTCGCAACGATGAACCAGATGGCCGCTTCCGTTCAGAGCAACTCAGAAACCGCCGCCGAAGTGGACAAACTCTCCGTCGCCACGAGCAGCGCGGCGACGAAAGGCGGCAACGCGATGCAGACCGTGGTGAAAACGATGGATGACATCGCCGATAGCACGCAGCGCATCGGCTCGATTACCTCCCTGATTAACGACATCGCTTTCCAGACCAATATCCTGGCGCTGAATGCGGCCGTTGAAGCGGCAAGAGCCGGCGAGCAGGGGAAAGGCTTTGCCGTGGTCGCGGGGGAAGTTCGCCACCTTGCCAGCCGCAGCGCGAATGCGGCTAACGATATCCGCAAGCTGATTGATGCCAGCGCCAGCAGGGTACAGTCCGGCTCGGAGCAGGTGCACGCCGCAGGCCGCACGATGGATGACATTGTCGAGCAGGTGAAAAACGTCACGCAGCTCATCGCGCAGATCAGCCACTCGACGTCCGAACAGGCGACCGGGCTGTCAGAGCTAACCCGCGCGGTGGCGGAACTGGACAGCATTACGCAAAAAAATGCCGACCTGGTCGAGGAGAGCGCGCACATCTCTGCCATGGTGAAACACCGCGCCGGGCGTCTTAAGGATGCGGTGACGGTGCTCCATTGAGCCAGTAATGTTCCGGAAAAGTCGTTTATACCGTAAGGAATAAACGGCTTTTTTATTTGTGGTTGTGACTATTAATGTTTTTTATTGTTAATGAGATATTAAATAACTAAAGAAAGTGTCTCAGTTATTTATCCCTGCCTAAGTCAGTTTTCCCCGATGCTATTTTGCAAAACCCTGTTCTGGTGGTCTGGTAACGATCGATGGGGCGGAATTAATAGCCTCTACCTATCCATTGTGATGGTTATGAAATAAAAAAACGATCAAAGTCATAAAGTTAGCGGATTCGTTACCGATAACAGCGATCGTCTGAGAAATAATCACATCGATGGAGAAAATATGTTCTTACATGACGTAAAGATCGGCACGAAATTATTTCTGGCGTTTGGATTCTTTATTGTCCTGATGGTGATCAGCGCCAGTATGTCTTTACTGAGCCTGAACCGGGCTAACAACGGGATGCAATCCATCATTACCCATGATTATCCCACCACGGTAAAAGCGAACCAGTTAATCGACAACTTCCAGGAATTTATTAGCACTCAGCAGCTCATGCTGCTGGATGAACAGGGAACGTACACGGCACAGTCGCAGCAGCATCTTAAAGAGATCAGCGAGCATATCACGGTGATTTTGGGCGAGCTGAATACGGTGTTGCAGGACCCGAAATCGCAGCAGGTCCTTGCCGAGATCCGCGACGTGCGTCAGCAATATCTGGACTCGCGCTATCGCATTTTGCAGGCGGTGCAGAATAATGACCGTGCGGGTGCTATCCAGGAGATGATGACCCATACCCTCACCGTGCAGCAGGCCTATAAAGCTAAAGTGCAGGAGCTGATTGCGATTCAGAACCATGAGATGCAGAGCGCGGGGGCGCAGGTGGAAGGAGACTTCAGGTCCAGCCGACTGCTGCTGATCCTGATCACCCTCTTTAGCGTCGCCGCTGGCAGCCTGATTGGCTGGTTTATCGTGCGCGCTATTACCCGCCCACTCGGCGAGGCGGTGAATTTTGCCAATGCCATTTCAGAGGGCGACCTGACGGGCAGCATCACGCCGCACGGCAAAGACGAAACGGGCCTATTGCTGCACGCGCTGATGGAGATGAAAAACCGCCTGCTGGATATTGTGCAGCAGGTGCAAACGGGCTCGGAGAATATCTCCAGCGCAGCCGCGCAGATTGTCGCCGGTAACCAGGATCTTGCCGCGCGCACTGAGGAGCAGGCAAGTTCCGTTGAACAGACCGCCGCCTCGATGGAGCAGATCACCGCGACGGTGAAAAACACCGCCTCGCACACCGGGGAAGCGACTAATCTCTCTGCAGATGCCGCCACGGTGGTCAAAAACAACGGGGAGATGATGAAGCAGGTGACCAGCAAAATGCGCCTGATTAACGAGACGTCGAACCGGATGTCCGACATTATCGACCTGATCGACGCCATTGCGTTCCAGACCAACATTCTGGCGCTCAACGCAGCGGTGGAAGCCGCCCGTGCCGGTGAGCACGGTCGCGGCGGGGGAAGTGCGCCAGCTTGCCCAGAAGAGCGCGTCGTCTGCCAGTGAAATTCGCGAGCTGATCGAGAGCTCCACCAGCCAGACCCAGGACGGGATGAATCTGGTGGAAAAAGCGAGCGCGTTGATCAACGGCATGGTCGGCAACGTGGAGGAGATGGACACGATCCTGCGCGAGATCCGCCAGGCCAGCCACGAGCAGACGGAGGGGATCTCGCAGATCAACAGCGCGATTGGCCTGATTGATGCCACCACCCAGCAGAACTCTGCGCTGGTGGAGGAGTCCGTCGCGGCGGCGGCATCCCTTAACGAGCAGGCGATGCACCTGAAAGAGCTGGTACGCGTATTCCGAGTGAGCGAGCACGCGCCGGCTTAATCCAGCTGGGAGATCTCCAGCGCCGCGCGGTCGATTATGCCAATAATCTGCTTGAGCTGCGCGTCGCTGAGCTCTCCCTGATTTACCTTCAGGTCTAACACCGCTTTAAAATTATTCAGCGCCCGCTTCATCTGCGGGTTTTTGCGCAGTTCAAAGCCGACGCTGCGCGCCTTAATACGCACCTGGATCTGTTCCAGCTGTTCCCGGTTTTCGTCCAGCCAGCGTTGTCCTTCAGCGGTAATCGCAATCTTCTTACGACCGCTCTCTTCTTCCGTAATGGTGATAAAGGTTTGATCCTGCAGGTAATCCAGCGTCGGGTAGATCACGCCGGGGCTCGGCGTGTAGTTCCCCTGGGTCAGGTTCTCGATCTCTTTGATCAGCTCATAGCCGTGGCTGGCGCTGCGGGTCAGGATATCCAGAATCACCAGTCGCAGGTCGCCGTGGCCGAAAAAGCGCGGTCGGCGTCCACCGCCGTCGTGTTCATGTCGCATGTTATGTCTCTTAATTTGATATATCTAAACTATATCTAAGATATATTCAGATGCAATCTAAAAAATCTTGCTTTTTTACTGATTAGTAATCATTATCATTTAAAAATCAATTCCGATATATCGTATTCATCAGATAAGAGGCTAAAAATGGCATCTACCCGTTACCCACAGCGCGTGCGTAATGACCTGCGCTTTCGCGAGCTGACGGTGCGCCGCGTTGAGCGCGTTAGCGCAGGCTTTCAGCGCATTGTTTTAGGCGGCGAGGCGCTGGAGGGCTTTAGCTCCCGCGGCTTCGACGACCACACCAAAGTCTTTTTCCCTGCACCTGGCACCACGTTTGTCCCGCCGAAGGTCACCGATGAAGGCATCGACTGGGGCGACGGCGTACGTCCACAGGCGCGCGACTATACGCCGCTGTACGATGAGGCAAATCATGAGCTGACGCTCGATTTCTTCATTCATGACGGCGGGATTGCCAGCGGCTGGGCAGTCGAGGCGAAGGTGGGCGACAGGTTGACGATCGGCGGTCCGCGCGGTTCGCTGGTAGTGCCGGAGGATTACGCCTGGCAGCTGTACGTGTGCGACGAGTCCGGCATGCCGGCGCTGCGTCGACGTTTAGAGAGCGTTGCTAAACTGCCGGTTTGTCCGGAGATTCACGCGGTGGTGACCGTAGGTGACGAATCTTATAAGGACTATCTGGCGCACCTGAGTGATTACAACATCACCTGGGCGGTGGGCCACAGCGAGCAGGCGGTGGCTGACCGTCTGGCGGCGCTGGCCATGCCGGAGGAGGATTACTTTATCTGGCTGACCGGAGAAGGGAAGGTGGTGAAACGCCTGAGCCGTCAGTTTGAAACCGACGCGATTGACCCACAGCTGGTGCGTGCCAGCGCATACTGGCACGCTAAATAATCAGGCTGCCGAATCCATCTGCGCTTCGTTAACCTGGTGTTCGAGCGAGGCGCATACCTCTTTTAGCGCTTTCTCCTGCTGAGCAAAGTACGCTTCCATATTGCTCAGCGACGAGACCAGCAGCCAGGATTCCTCTTTTTCCAGCTCCGCCAGCTCGTTCACTAAGGTGTCGATTTGCTCGCGGACCTGCGCCATTTTTTTGCGGATACGCTCCAGATCGTTCAGCCTGTCGCTCGCCATCAATGGCTCGAACCCCTGGTGCAGGCGGGCCACCAGCGAACGAATGGCTTTCACGTCGCCGCGCTGCTTCGCCTGGTTGAGCTGCACCATCATGTTGTTGGCTTCTTCTTTCAGATCGTCCGCCACCAGATCCGGATGGCAGAGCTTGCTCGCCTGCCGCCAGAGGCGCTTGAGTTCGTTCTGATCTTCTTCCGAGAGATGCTTGCCCTTGCGCAGCCGCACTTCGGCATCGTGATGCTGTTCGCGATACTTCTCGTACTCTTCGTTGGCCTCGTCGCGCGCCTGACGCGCGGGCTCTTCTTCGCGCGTTAAGCCGCTTTCCAGTTCGAGCGCTTCGGCCAGCAGGTTGGCAATCAGATTGCTTTGCTGCTCCAGATGCTTACGCGCCTGAGCGGCCTGGACGGAGTCAGCCGGGAGATCGCGCCAGCGCTGGGTAAGCGTCGCCAGCACCTCCACCGCCTGCGCCATATAGCGCTGACAGCGGCGATAATCCTCCTCGCGACGACGTGCCTCCGCCTGCTGACGACGCAGGTTCAGCTCCGCCAGCGTTTTACGCAGGGCGAGGATCTGCTGCATCAGCGGTCCGAGGCGGGAGAAATAGAGATCGTTGAACTCATCAAGCTGCTGCACGCGCGCGTTGCGGCGGTCAATCAGATCGCGCAGACGCTCTTCCAGCGCCTTCAGCTCCAGCTTGCTGGCGGCTACCTGTGGGTCACGCCACTGGGTCACGGCGCGTTGGCCCTGCAGCCAGGCGGTTATGGCCGCCATGGCCGAGGTATAGTTCTTTTCCTCAAGCGCCACGACGATTGCCTGTAGCTCATCGTCAAACGCTTCATTTTTCAGGCGTGTCAGCTGGCTCTGGATGATGTCGTCATCTTCCAGTTCAATGGCATTTTTAATGATTTCTAGCCGTTTGATCGGTGTGCTCATGATGCCTTTCGCTTTGGCGCTTAAGTATTTGAGTTAAGGGTAGTTGTTGTAAAAGCTACAGGAAATAATACACACGGATGATGATCGGCGCGATGGGGGATTTCTTTAGATTTGCACTTTGTGAGGTATGAGATATGAGCAGGAAAGCGAATACGCAAAATGGCTTCGTTTTCACTGTTTCCTGCTCTGTCCCTTAAATAACCTCGCTGTAGATCCCCACCACGCGACCCACCGTTTTTATCTCGTTGATACCGCACTCAAATGGAACTTTACCGCCCGCTACGTGAAGTTTTTTGCCCGGTAACAGCGTTAAGTCGCGGATGCTGGCGGTGCCTTCAATCTCGACCAGCCAAAGGCCGTCGGTTAAAGACGCCTCTTTTTCGATAAAGTGAAGCTTTCCCTCCGCCCGAACAGCGATGCCGCGAGCCAGCGGTTTGCTAAAGAAACTGGCATCGATGCTCAAAATGGTATTTTCTTCCAGCTTACCATCACTGAGTGTGAATGCCGAAACTGAAACCGGATCGCCCGATGCGGGGTTACCTTCAAACTGCGCACCTTGCCCGGTCATCAGCCAGCGCAGGCTGGCACCGGTGTCCAGCGCGCACTGAACCGCGAAGTCGTAAGAGATGGTACCGCGCGCGTAGCGGTTCTGAAGCGAGCTGGCGGCGATATTAAAGTGCCGGGCCAGCTGGATTTTCTGCGTGAAACCATATACCTGACAGATTCTATCGAGTAACTCTTCATTATTCACTTGAGAATCCAGTATCAAAATATATTCCTTTGGGTGTTTACTAATACTCAATTGGGTATTAATATCATTGCATATTCGAGCAATCAGCGGCAGAAGTTGGCAAACAGAGGCTAATGATTGCAGACATTATCAAAATGGGAATTTTGCAGCATGGTTTGTGAAATCGCAATCATCAAACGGCGGAAAATGCCGTGCTATGAGCGTTTTCAGCACATTAGCGTGCGTGAATTTATGCGAGGGGAGATATGGCGATAGAAGCTGCCCATGCAAAGGTTCCTCTTAGCGTGGGAGCACGTCTTAACGGGCTTAACCACGTCGCTGAACTGCGCGCCCGATACGGGAGCGATAGCGGAAAAGAGCTGGCACGGTTTATGGCCGAGCTGCGCGATAAGCGCGATCCCTGTTTTGAGGAGAACAGCAGGGCGCTGGCCGCCATCTTTTTCCTGGCGAGATTACCCGTCGCCCGTCATGAGTGCGATATCAGCGAGCTGACGACCGAAGAGAAACGGGCGCTAATTAACGCCATGAATCATTTTCGTGCCGTTGTGAGTTTATTTCCTGAACGGCTGACCATGCCGATATAACCCAACCAAAAACCTAATGGCGTAAACCCGCCGGGCAGCCTATTGCCTGAAATTAAGGAGAACGCGTGATGCGAAACAGTGAAAACCGTCCATATCCGATCGGAAGTGAAGAACTGAAACGCCTGCTGATGGAGGCTAAAACTGAGGAACGATGCGCGCGAGCCCTCGCGGTCTCCCTGCGCCTGGAGGTGCTGGCGAGCCATATCTACAAAACCGGCATGAGCGGAGAGGACGTTGCCGAACTGCTCTGCCACGAGGCAGCCCGCTACGAGCGTGAATCACAGGAGCTGCACTGATGGCCGATTTTATCGATCTTGCGCAGGCGCGCGAGCAGGAAGACCGAGAGCGCCACATTAACAGCGCCCGCAGGCGACCCGCATCGCCTTCGCGTTTTCTGTGCGAGGACTGCGATGCGCCGATACCTGAGGCGCGTCGAAAGGCGGTACCTGGAGTGGCCTTGTGCATCACATGCCAGGAGATCGCGGAGATGAAAAATAAACACGTCCGGGGAGGATGAGTTGGCGACGTCATTTGCTTATCCGTGGAACGCTCCACGGTCGGCCATTGCCAGCCCTTACCTCACGCACACCCAACAGCAGCGTCGCGATCGCCTCTTCGCGGCGCTGCAGCAGGCAAGAATTGCCCTCTCACAGCAGCCTGACTGCGTGCGCTTCGAGGTCTGGCGCACGATTGACGCCCTCGAGCAGCATCAGGGCAGCCTGAAGGCTAATGCTTTCTCGATCCGCTTCTGCAAAAGGATGTTGCCCCGCCTGCGTCTGGTCTCTGAACGCTATGCCTGCAAGGGCCTGCACAATACGGTCTCCAGGGCCGTGTTTAATGACCATTTCGACACCCAGATTCTGCAATACCTCGCTTCGAGGATGGTTGAGCTGGTTACGCGCTATAACCGTCTTCCGGATATGTCCCGCGCGGACATCGACCTGCTGGCCGCAGATATCGCCAGCTTTATTCGCGGCGAGCTGGCGAATATTAACGATGCTGAGATGGGCGAATACCGGACGCTTTACGTCTGGTACCAGCGCGCCGGACTGATCGCCCGGCAGTTCAACGTTTCGCCTCCCCACTGGGAACGGGTGTCAAAGACGTTTTTCAACAAAGATGACGTTGCCTCGGCGGTGATCCGCATGTTTTCCGAGGTGTGGTGGCGCAGGCGCCTGCGCCGTATCGCGGCGGCCTGGCGCGAGCATTTGCAGATTGCCCTCGGCAACGTCAGCAAAAAGAGAACGGCGTATGCGAGCAGGCGCTGCGTGACCGAGTGGCGCGAGCAGAAGCGCCGCACCCGCGAATTTCTCAAGGGCATGGAGCTTGAAGATGAAGAGGGCAACCGCATCAGCCTGATTGAAAAATACGATACCTCGGTGTCTAACCCGGCGATACGCCGCTGTGAACTGATGACCCGCATCCGCGGGTTTGAAAATATCTGTGAGGCGCTGGGCTACGTGGGCGAGTTCTATACCTTAACCGCGCCCGCGCAGTATCACGCGACCGTGAAATCGGGCTACCCCAACGCTAAGTGGAACGGGGCCAGCCCGGCGGATACGCAAGGCTACTTTACCCGTCTCTGGGCACGTATCCGGGCAAAACTCCACCGGGACGGGCGACGTATTTTTGGTATCCGCGTTGCGGAACCCCATCACGACGGTACGCCCCACTGGCACATGCTGATGTTTATGCTGCCGGAAGATGTTGACTGCGTTCGCCAGATTATCGGGGATTACGCGCGGCAGGAGGATGCTGTTGAGCTGCAGAGCGAAAGTGCCATAAGAGCGCGCTTTCACGCGGAAGCGATCGATCCTAAGAAAGGCAGTGCTACCGGTTACATAGCCAAATACATCTCAAAGAATATCGACGGCTATGCGCTCGATGGCGAGACCGATAACGAAAGCGGCGGGCTTCTGAAGGAGACGGCGTCCGCCGTTTCGGCCTGGGCGGGACGCTGGCACATTCGTCAGTTTCAGTTCATCGGCGGCGCGCCGGTAACGGTCTACCGCGAGCTGCGACGTATGGCGGATACTGAGGCCGCGCGCGGCTTGAGCGTTGAGTTTGCCGCCGTCCATGATGCCGCCGACGCCGGTGACTGGGCGGGTTACGTTACTGCGCAGGGAGGGCCGTTTGTCCGTCGCGATGATTTACAGGTGCGCACGCTGTATGGACCGCGCGCCGGGTTTAACCAGTACGGCGAGGAAACGGTCCGTATTCGTGGCGTGTACGACTCCGCCGTCGGCGCGGGCAGCCCGATTGTCACCCGGCTCACCCAGTGGAAAATTGTGCCGAAGAGGGCCTCGGAAATTAAGAATGCGCCTGAGCCCTCTCGGAGTTCTGTCAATAACTGTACGCAGGACGATCTGTCTCAGCCCCTAAGCCGGCGTGCGAGACGGGCATTAACCGAACGCATCAAATTCATCCGCCCCGGCGCTACGTCGCCCATCGTTTTCGCGAGCGACCCGCAGAACGGGGTACCAGAGAAGGTGATTGACGAGATACGGCTCGCCACCGGGATAGCCATCAGCCGGGGCGAGGCCCTGCATCTTATGGCCGGAGGCGTTAGCCGTTTTAACGACAAATGGTGCAGGGGCGCAGCTGACGGAACGCTATTTCCTGCAGCGTGTTCTTATCAGGAAAAGGCGCGGAAAATCCTTGAACGTATTGGGTATTTAACGGATCTGTTAACCAGTCGAGTACGCTAATCTTTATCGATATCATGTACATACCGTTAAAGGTTCTGATTTTTCGCTTCACTCTTTTTATGAATACATGCTACTGTATGTTTATACAGTATCTCGTGGTGGAGGTTGTGTGGACAGAGAGTTGAACGAGCAGGTCATGATTGAACGAGTCGAGATGATTGCTCGGCTGACGACAGAAGGAACGTGTCAGGAAAGAGATCGTGAGATTGCCCTGAATTTGATTGCTGAGATTGCGCGGGGAAATTTAATCAAGAACAACGCCTTTACCGTTGTTTTCTCGGCATCGCCTGTTCCGGAACGAATCAAAAAAGAGAGTAACGTTCGGGTGAACATTACTCTCGATAAAGATCGGCTGGCTGGCCAGTCCGTCGCCGAAGCCTTTCAGTGCGAACTGACCCGCAGAATAGGGTCCCTGTTTCCGTCAACGAGGGTGACCGTGAGAGTAGGCTCGGTGACGGGGGTAGAGCTCCAGGGGCTTGAAAAAGAGGCCGATCGCGAGGCGCTGGACACTATTCTCCGGGAAGTCTGGGAAGACGAGAGCTGGCGCTAAACCCGGTTTTGTTACCCGGACCGAACACCCTCATTAGATTTTTACGTTCCCATTGAACCGCGCTTCGCTTCCCTCGGATGGTTTGTTGTGTCCGCGAGCGTCCATCCGTCAGCGATAGCGAAAAGCCTGCTGGCCCGGGAAACTCTTCAGTACCTGGAAACCGGATGTTGGGAGCGACTGATGAAGATCTATGCAATGCAGGGGGACACGCTTGATGCCGTTTGCGCCCGCTTTTATGGGCGCACGGCTGGCGTCGTTGAAGCCGTTCTGAAGGCCAACTCTGGCCTCGCGGAGTTAGGGGTTATCTTGCCTCACGGCACGCCGGTAGAGATGCCGGAGGTGGATAGCGCCCCCACAAAAGAATCCGTAAACCTATGGGACTGAGCCTGGAGAAAATCACCACGTTTATCGCCTACTGGCTGGCCGTGGCGCTGGCCTGGTTCGGGGCGATGTCTCCTGACAAAGTCGCGCTGTACGTGGGAAGTCTTTGCGCCATTTTTACCGCGCTGACGAATTACTGGTTTAAGCGAAAAACCTGGCGCTATCTCAAATCTCTTGGCCTCGATAAGAAGAGCATTCGTGAACTCAATCATTAAGCGTTGCAGCGTCGCCGGCGTGCTGGCCCTGGCGGTGCTGATGCCTGATTTTCGGTTACTGAAAACGTCTCCGGAGGGGCTGGCGTTGATTGCCGATCTTGAAGGATGCCGCCTCTCGCCCTACCGGTGTAGTGCCGGGGTGTGGACGTCAGGCATTGGCCACACGGCAAACGTTGTGCCCACGCGGGACATTACCGAACGCGAGGCCGCGGCAAACCTGGTCGCTGACGTGCTCAACGTGGAGCGGCGGCTGGCGGCGTGCGCGCCGGTGGAGATGCCGCCTCGGGTCTACGACGCGCTGGTGAGCTTCACGTTTAATGTCGGCGCAGGCGCTGCCTGCCGTTCGACGCTGGTGTCCTTTATCAAGCGTAAACAGTGGTCGCAGGCGTGCGAGCAGCTTACCCGCTGGGTGTACGTCAACGGCGTTAAAAATACCGGGCTCGAAAATCGCCGTGTCCGCGAGAAGGTATGGTGCACGAAGGGGTTGCCATGAGAGCCCTCATGCTGGCGCTGGCCGGGCTGCTGGCCATCACGCTGTGGCTCCGTCATGACAACCTGACCCTGTCCCGTTCTTTAGCTACGGCTAACCGGGTCGCCAGCGAGCAAAAAAATGCCCTCGCCACGCTTAACCATCAGCTGTCCCTGTCGCAACGGATTGCCCGATCAAACGAAAACGCCCAGGTCAGGCTCCGTGAGGCGCTTGTCACTGCGGGTGAGGAGAGCGCGAAACGGGAAGCGACTATCGGGAGATTACTTAATGAAAATGAAGTGTTACGCCGCTGGTATAACGCTCGGCTGCCTGATGCTGTCCGCAGGTTGCACACCCGCACCGCCTGCGCCTCCGCAGCCCATTGTTTACCACGCCTGCCCGAAGGTGAGCCTCTGCCCGATGCCGGGCAGCGAACCCGCCACTAACGGCGATCTCAGCGCGGATATTCGCAGGCTTGAGTATGCCCTTATCGCCTGCGCGCTGCAGGTTGGAACCATTAAAAACTGTCAGGATAAATTCGATGCACAAACTCAAGAGCCTGCGCCAGGCATTAATTGACGCGATCCCCCAACTGAACGCCAGCCCGGAACGCCTGCAGATCTCGGTCGGAAGCGGGCATATTGACGCCCGCCTGGCCTCCTCGCTCTCCTTTGAAAAACACTATCAACTGAATGCAAAGGTCAGCGGTTTCACCGGCGACAGCGAGGGATTGTTCGTTCCCGTGCTGGCCTGGCTTCGGGAAAACCAGCCGGACATTTTTACCCTTGATGAAGGCCGTAAAAACGGATGTTCCTTCACGATCGTCTTAAACGATGACGATACGATGGATATCAGCATCAGTTTGCAATTAACCGAGCGCATGCTTGTTGCACAGGATCAGAGCGCTCTGCACGTGACGTATTCCCCGGAGCCGCCGCTGCCGGAGCCCGTCACGCGTCCGACGTCGTTGTACATCAACGGTGAGCTGGTCAGCCAGTGGGAGGCGTAATTTCCCCCGCGCCGTGTTGTTTCATCCCGCATAAAACCCCGTCTCGTTGCTGCCGTTCCTCCTGAACGGCATTCTCTTCTCATGAATACATTAACTTCCATGAACGGTATCGCTCGCGCGATCCGCAATCTGATTCGTATCGGTGTTGTGACCGAGGTTGACCTCAACAGAGGGCTTTGTCGTGTCCAGACCGGCGGGATGAAAACTACCTGGCTGAACTGGCTAACCTGTCGTGCGGGACGTTCACGCGTCTGGTGGGCGCCTTCCGAGGGCGAGCAGGTGCTGCTGCTGGCCATCGGAGGCGAGCTTGATACCGCCTTTGTGCTGCCCGGCATTTTCTCGGACGACCATCCGGCCCCGTCCGGGTCGTCTGACGCGCTCCATGTATCGTTCCCTGACGGCGCGGTGATCGAGTACGAACCCGAACGCGGGGCGCTGACGGTTACTGGCATTAAAACGGCCGACATTACCGCCTCGGAATCGCTGACCGCCACCGTGCCGGAGGTGCGGGTGACGTCAACTTCCCGCATCACGCTGGATACGCCTGAAGTGGTGTGTACCAACAAGTTAATTACCGCCTCTCTTGAAGTGCAGCAGGGCGGTGTGATGGCCGGAAATATTGAGCATTCCGGCGGTAAATTCACCTCCAACGGGGTGCAGGTGGACAACCACGCGCACGGCAGCGTGCAAAGCGGCGGAAGCTGGACTAAGGGGACACAATGACGGTGCGATACAGGGGAATGAACAGGCAGACCGGGCTGAGCATTTCAGAGGCTGAACACATCCGGCAGAGCGTGCGCGACATTCTAGTCACGCCGATTGGCTCGCGGGTTATGCGCCGGGACTACGGCTCGCTGCTGGCGGCGATGATCGACAGGCCGCAGAACCCGGCGCTGCGCCTGCAAATCATGTCCGCTTGCTATTCCGCCATCCAGAAATGGGAGCCGCGGATAAGCCTGACGGCCATCACTTTCGAGCGTTCGGAGAACGACGGGACGCTGTATGTTGATATCACCGGCACGCGCCCGACCTCCGGACAATCCTTTTCTATCACCATTTCACTGAGTTAAACGCTATGGCTATTGTTGATCTGAGCCAGCTCGCCGCGCCTGATGTCGTGGAGGAGGTGGATTATGAAACGCTGTTGGCAGAACGAAAGGCCACCTTTGTCTCGCTCTATCCGGAAGAGGAGCGAGAGGCGATTGCACGGACGCTGACCCTGGAATCCGAGCCGATTGTGAAGCTGCTGCAGGAGAATGCCTACCGGGAAGTCATGTGGCGTCAGCGGGTTAACGAGGCCGCGCGTGCGGTCATGTTAGCCTATGCAGCGGGCAGCGATCTGGAGCAGATTGGGGCAAACGCTAATCTTGCGCGTCTGGTGATCGCCCCTGCCGACGACACCACGTTCCCACCCACGCCGGCTGTGATGGAGTCCGATACCGATTTTCGTCTGCGCATCCAGCAGGCGCCGGAAGGGCTGAGCGTGGCCGGTTCGACGGGCGCGTACCAGTTCCATGGCCGCAGTGCCGATGGCCGGGTAGCGGACATCTCCGTCATCAGTCCGCAGCCGGCGAACGTCACGATTTCCGTACTCTCCCGGGAGAATAACGGCATAGCGTCTGAAGAGCTGATCGCTATTGTTCGTAACGCCCTAAACGATGAAGACATCAGGCCGGTTGCCGACCGCGTTACCGTCCAGTCGGCCAAAATAGTTGATTACAGCATCGAAGCATCGCTTTTCCTTTTTCCCGGCCCCGAAAGCGAGCCGGTACTCAACGCGGCAAGAACCCGGTTACAGGCCTATATCACGGCTCAGCATCGTCTTGGACGCGATATTCGCAAGTCCGCCATTTATGCCGCTCTTCACGTAGAAGGGGTGCAGCGGGTGGAACTGACCGCACCCGCGGCTGACATCGTGCTTGATGAAACCCAGGCCTCATGGTGCAGCCACTACAGCGTAACCGTGGGAGGGAACGATGAGTAACACCCGCCTTTTACCGGTTGGCTCATCGCCCCTTGAGGTCGCGGCAGCGCGCGCCTGTGCGGACATCGAAAATACGCCCGTTCCGCTGCGCCACCTCTGGAATGTGGATACCTGCCCGGCGAATTTGCTGCCGTGGCTGGCATGGGCATTTTCGGTTGACCGCTGGGACGAGAGCTGGCCGGAAGCCACCAAGCGGGACGTGATCCGCGCGGCGTGGTTTATCCATGCCCACAAAGGGACGATTGGCGCCGTGCGTCGCGTGGTGGAGCCGCTTGGCTATCTGATTAACATCACCGAGTGGTGGGAAACCAACGATCCGCCCGGCACTTTCCGCCTTGATA
Source organism: Enterobacter sp. 04-C-12-SI-ECC (assembly GCF_047530715.1). Taxonomy (NCBI): domain Bacteria; kingdom Pseudomonadati; phylum Pseudomonadota; class Gammaproteobacteria; order Enterobacterales; family Enterobacteriaceae; genus Enterobacter; species Enterobacter sp. 04-C-12-SI-ECC. The sequence continues at coordinate 42,642 of NZ_JBLKDI010000004.1, read as the reverse complement.
TTGGCGTGCTGGACACCGGTATTAACGAGGAAATGTATTACGAAATGGAGAGGCTGGTTGCTGATGCAAAGCCTGCCAGCCGCCACCTTATTGGCCTGAATATCATCCAGGACATTCCGGGTTATCTCTATACCGGCGCCTTGGGCTATGACGGCGACATCATCACGGTTTATCCCGAATAAGTGAGAGCACAATGACAGTGAAATATAAAACGGTTATCACCAAAGCCGGTGCCGAAAAACTGGCTGCAGCGACCGTCCCGAACGGCAAGAAAGTGAATTTTACGGCGATGGCGGTGGGTGACGGTGGGGGCACGTTGCCGGTGCCTGATGCCGGGCAGACGAAGCTGGTTAATGAAGTCTGGCGCCACGCGCTTAATAAAATCAGCCAGGATAACAAGCATCAAAATTATGTGATCGCGGAGCTGCTCATTCCGCCTGAAACCGGTGGTTTCTGGATGCGAGAAATGGGCCTCTATGATGACACGGGGACACTGATTGCCGTTGGGAACATGGCAGAAAGCTATAAGCCGTTGTTGGCGGAAGGATCCGGACGTGCGCAGACCGTGCGTATGGTCATCATGGTAAGCGACATTGAGTCAGTCGAACTCTCGATAGATACGTCTACGGTAATGGCGACCCAGGAGTACGTTGATGAGAAGCTTGAAGAACATGAGCAGTCTCGTCGCCATCCTGATGCAACGCTAACGGCTAAAGGGTTTACTCAGCTTAGTAGTGCGACTGATAGCTCCTCAGAAGTGCTGGCGGCGACGCCGAAAGCGGTTAAGGCTGCTAACGATAATGCTAATGGCCGTGTGCCATCAGGAAGAAAGGTTAACGGACATATTCTGACGGAAGATATCAGTATCACCGCCCAGGATATTTTTAATACTCAGGCTGTGGAAATAGGTAATGCTGCTGATCTGAATGCCTATACCACACCGGGACTGTATTATCAGCCCTCAAACGCGCAGGCGCAAACCGGGAAAAACTATCCTGAGGCTGTTGCCGGGGCGCTTGAGATTTTTAAACACGCAGGTATTACGCAGGTTTACCGGATATACGTTGGATCTCGTTCATATATCCGTACGCTGTACAGCGGTATGTGGTCACCATGGACAAAACAGTATGATACCGTAAATAAACCCACCCCTGACGAGGTTGGCGCGGTATCAGCGAATGGCGGAGGTTATAACGGCACATTCAGGTTTAGAAGTGTGGGCACGCTGCCATCTGAAAGAAACACAGCGACACTTGTAAGTGCTCAGCCTGGTGTGGGTGGGATTGTCTCTGGCGCGGTGTTTGAATGGTATGACAATTCAATGGCTATCGGTCTGACGAGAGGGGGAGGAACCGACGTTACCGGCTTCGCTATTTTGATGAATAATCATCTTCTGGCAACAGTTGCTCCTGATGGAGCGATTGCGAATAGTGGAAATATCTATTCAGGGCAAGGTGTATTTGAATCTGGTGGCAGAGTACGAGTTTACTCATCAAACAATCCACCCCCTCAGCAGGATTTAAGCCCTTATGCACGACAGGACTGGACACTGCAATACTTTGTCCGGGATGTTGCCATGGGTGCGGAGGGAGCATTTACGATTGTAAAAAATGCCTGGCAGCGTGTGCCTCCTGGATGTGCTATGACAGGCTACAACTTTGAAGGTGATAACCCCGGTGGCGATACCATTTTCTATCGCCCAATTCAGAAGTACATGTCTAATATCGGATGGATTACTGTAGGTCATACAGCATGATTACCCTTAAAAATTTCGTTCAATATGAACCAAAATACAAAGAGTTTTTGTTTAATGCTATATTTCTTCAGTCAGATGAGGGGCTTGACTGGTATTATCATATGTCACGATTTCAGCCTGAAACACTGAAAATTTGCTACGACAAAAATAATATTATTCGCTCTTTTAGTAATGATGCTGATCGCCTTTTTCCTCTGGGGATGTCAGTTTCAGAAGTTGATCCAACAGACGTGCCTGAAGGGCTGAATATACACGGTGAGTGGGTATGGAATGGCACTAAAATTATTCCACGCCAGTTGACCCGGGAGGAATTAATTCAACAGGCGGAAACCAGAAGAGGTGAATTGCTTGCCGAAGCTTCGGATGTTATTGCCCCCCTCCAGGATGCTTTCGAGCTCGGCATTGCAACAAACGAGGAAGCAGCCACGTTGTTACTCTGGAAGCGCTACCGGGTGACGCTAAACCGGCTGGATTTCAGTACTGCCCCTGATATCGACTGGCCCGAACGCCCTGCCTGACCCCAAGCCCTCCCTCCGGAGGGCTTTTCGTTTGTTGTGTAATCCTTTCCCCAACCCCAATACGTCGCATCAATCGCGCGCTCCACAGACAATAGCCTCACCACTAAACGAAGGAGTTAACCGGATGGGCGACTATCACCACGGCGTGGAAGTTATCGAAATCAACGATGGCACCCGCACCATTTCCACCGTCTCGACGGCAATCATCGGCATGGTCTGTACGGCCAGCGATGCTGACGACAAGACATTTCCTTTAAACGAGCCCGTGCTCATTACCAACGTACAAACTGCGATTGCGAAAGCCGGCAAGGCGGGGACGCTGTCCGCTTCTCTGCAGGCGATCGCCGACCAGTGTAAACCGGTTGTCGTGGTTGTTCGCGTGGCTGAAGGCACTGCAGAGACCCCGGAAGAGGCCCGCAAACAGACCGTTTCCAACATCATCGGTACCACTGATGAAAACGGTAAATACACCGGTCTGAAGGCGCTTCTTACGGCGAAAACGGTGACCGGCGTTAAGCCACGCATTCTCGGCATACCGGGGCTGGACTCTCAGGAAGTGGCGACCGCTCTGGCCGCCACGTGCCAGAGCCTGCGCGCGTTTGGCTATGTCAGCGCATGGGGGTGCAAAACCATTTCTGAGGCGATCAACTACCGCAAAAACTTTAGCCAGCGCGAGCTGATGGTTATCCACCCTGATTTTCTGGCGTGGGATACCACTACGAATGCGACGACAATGGCCTGGGCGACCGCCCGAGCGCTTGGCCTGCGTGCCAAAATCGATCAGACAATGGGCTGGCATAAAACCCTGTCAAACGTTGGCGTTAACGGCGTCACTGGCGTAAGCGCTTCGGTCTCCTGGGATCTGCAGGAACAGGCCACCGACGCGAACCTGCTTAACCAGGCTGGCGTCACCACGCTGATTCGCAACGACGGCTTCAAATTCTGGGGTAACCGCACCTGTTCAGACGATCCATTATTCGTCTTTGAAAACTACACCCGTACCGCGCAGGTGCTGGCCGATACCATGGCGGAAGCGCACGCGTGGGCGATGGATAAACCCATCACGCCAACGCTTATCCGCGACATCGTCTCCGGTATTAATGCCAAGTTCCGCGAGCTGAAAACCAACGGCTATATCGTCGACGGCTCCTGCTGGTATGACCCTGAGTCGAACGACGCATCAACCCTGAAAGCGGGGAAACTGTATATCGATTATGACTACACCCCTGTCCCGCCGCTGGAAAATCTGACCCTGCGCCAGCGCATCACCGATACCTATCTGGCAGACCTGTCAGATTCGGTTAATAGCTAAGGAGCTGAAGCATGGCGTTACCACGCAAACTGAAATATCTGAATATGTTCAACGATGGCCTGAGCTACATGGGCGTTGTTGAGTCCGTCACCTTGCCGAAGCTTACCCGCAAGCTGGAGAAGTATCGCGGCGGCGGTATGCCCGGCTCGGTCTCTGTCGATCTCGGCCTGGACGATGATGCCCTGGCGCTGGAGTGGACCGTTGGCGGTCTGCCGGACGCCGCGCTGTGGGCGCAGTATGCCTCTCCGGGCGCGGACAGCGTGCCGCTGCGCTTTACCGGCTCTTATCAGCGCGATGACACCGGCGAAATTTCCGCCGTCGAAATCGTCATGCGCGGTCGTCATAAAGAGTTTGATGGCGGTGAAAACAAGCAGGGCGAGAGCGGCACCACCAAAATGTCCACCGAGTGCGCCTACTACCAGCTGACCATTGATGGCAAAGAGATCATCGAAATCGACATCATCAACATGGTGCTGAAAGTCGATGGCGTCGATCGCCTGGCAGAACACCGTAAGGCCATCGGCCTGTAACCCTTTAACCGGCCGGGATCGCCGGCCGGTAAGTTAACTTTGTGAAGAGTAACGAAATGGAAAATACCAACGAGATCGCCATGAACGAAAATCCACATATCGTCACGCTTGATAGCCCCGTTCAGCGCGGTGAGCAAAAAATTGAAAAGGTGACCGTTTCAAAACCGAATGCAGGGACCCTGCGAGGGGTATCGCTGGCGTCGCTGGCGCAATCTGACGTAGATGCGCTGATCAAGGTGCTGCCGCGAATGACCTCGCCAGCCCTGACCGAGCACGAGGTTGCGCGCCTGGATGCCTGCGATCTGCTCTCTTTTGCAGGCAAGGTGATCGGTTTTTTGTCACCGGCTTCGGCTCGCTGAAATTTCCTGAAAATCTGTCGGTCGACGATCTGATGGCGGATATCGCGGTGATATTTCACTGGCCGCCGTCAGAGCTATACACCCTGAGCGTGACCGAACTCCTCTTATGGCGCGAAAAAGCGCTGCAGCGAAGCGGAAACCACCATGAGTAATAATGTCAGACTTCAGGAATTGCTTAAGGCTGTCGACCGGGCAACCCGACCGCTTAACGCTCTCCATAACGCCAGCCTCACTCTCGCGAACGATATCCGCGATGCGCAGGTGGCGCTCGGGGCACTCGATGAGCAGGCGGGGCGTATCAACGGCTTCAGGAAAGCAAACGGCCAGCTCGCCATGACGGAGCAGTCCCTTGCTCAGGCGAAACAGCAGGCAGCGGCGCTGGCGGTGCAGTTTAAAAACACGCAAAACCCCACCCAGGCACAGGCTGATGCGCTGTCCGCGGCCCGAAAATCGGCAGCCGATCTTAAGCTTGAGTACAACAGCTTACGCTACTCGGTACAGCGTCAACGTGCTGAGCTCGCACAGGCGGGGATAAACACGCGCACGCTTTCGTCGGACGAGCGTCGTCTACGAACCAACATCAGCGAGAAAACGCAGCAGCTTAACCGGCAGCGGGATGCGCTGGCCCGCGTCAACCAGCAGCAGGAGCGGCTGAGTACCGTTCAGAACCGCTACGAGTCAGGCAAGCGCGCTGTCGCGCGGGTGCAGCAGCTGGCTAATGCGGGTGTAGGCATAGCAAAAGCGGGCTTTGACCAGACGTCCCGCTTTATGGCGCCTGGCATCAGCTTTGAAAAGCAGATGTCTGCCATTCAGGCAAACCTTGGTCTGGATAAGGGGGATTCCCGGCTTGAGGCCATTCGCCAGCAGGCGCGGGAGGTCAGTACCAGGACCGGAGTACCTGCAGATACGGTCGTCCGGGCACAGAGCGAACTGACCCGTTCAGGCTATGACGCCGATGGGCTGCTTGCGGCCACCGCGCCAACGGTCAACCTCAGCCTGGCGGGGAATGTCGACGCGGCAAAAGCGGCCGATATTATCAGCAGCACGCAGGCCGCGTACAGCCTGGCCGATGCGGACGCGGGACGCATCGCAGATGTGCTTACGCGCGGTTCTACCTCTTCAAATACCAGCCTCGCTGAGATGGCGGCGGCCCTGAACGCCGCTGCGCCAGCCGCGGACGCCGCCGGTATCGGGCTTGAAGAGACAACGGCGCGGCTTGGCGTTCTGGCGGAAAAGGGGATGTACGGTGCTGCCGCCGGGGACGCGCTCAGCGCGATGTTGCGCCAGGTTCAGACTCCGGATGCCATAAAAGCCGCAGGGGCGCTGGTTTCCGCCGCGGGTGATGGATCGCTTGATGAAAAACGTAAGCAGCTGCAGGGGGCAAAGGGCAGTACCGCGCTCGCGGCTTCCGTTCAGACCGATAATCTTGACGGCGATATCAACCGATTCCAGGCCGCGTGGAGCGGGTTGAAGATTGACGTGTTCGATAAAGCGGATGGCGCTCTGCGCAACCTGATAACAACCGCAACCGGCTGGCTCAGCACGGCCTCCCTTTGGGTGAATGCCAACCCTGAGCTGACGCAGACTCTCGCCAGCATTGTTGTCGGCGCGCAGGCGTTTGCTGGCGTACTGGGCGGCGTAGGAACAGTTATCGCCCCGGTTCTGACGGGCGTCAATATGATCATCACCGCGGCCGGGATGTTGGGAACGGTATTCAGCGTGGTGGGCGGCGCCATCATGACGGTGCTGGGTGCCCTTAGCTGGCCGGTGATTGCCCTTGGCGCGGCGATTGCCGCCGGAGCCTTGCTGATTTTTAAATACTGGGAACCCATCAGCGCCTTCTTTGGCGGGGTGATGGAAGGGCTTTCGACGGCCTTCGCACAACTGGGGGCGATGTTCTCACCGGTGATAACGGTATTTGATGCTATCTCGGAGAAGCTGGGCGGTATCTGGCAATGGTTCACCGATTTGGTTGCGCCGATCAAGGCGACGCAGGAAACGCTGGATGGCTGTAAAAATGCTGGCGTGATTTTTGGGCAGGCGTTGGGCGATGCGTTAACGGCACCGCTTGATCTCTTTAACAGCCTGAGCGGCAAGGCCAGCTGGCTGCTGGAGAAACTCGGTCTTATCAAAAACGAGTCGGGCAATCTCGACTCCGCTGCGGCAAAAGCAGAAGCGGCATCCTCTCCTGTGGGCAGCTCTTATATTCCGGGTACGGGGACCTATGGCGGTTACCAAGGGTATCAACCAACCATCGCCACAGGGGGACGCTCTTACGTCGATCAGAGTAAAAGCGAGTACAACATTACCCTGCAGGGAGGCCCGGCCTCCGGAATGGATCTGACGCGTCAAATCCGAGAGGCAATAGATAACATTGAACAGGATAAAGCGAGACGGCAGCAATCCAGCTTTATGTATGGTTGAGGAGAGAGAAAATGTTAATGGTGCTGGGTCTGTTTGTCTTTGAACGACGAACCTTACCGTATCAGACAATGCAGTTTACAAAGGACTACCGCTGGGCGTCCAACGATCGCATCGGGAAGCCCAAAGCCTGGCAATATCTTGGCGAAGGTGAGACCTCCTTTAGCCTCACCGGAGTACTTTACCCGGAGCTCACGGGAGGGCGGCTTTCTCTCAAGGCGGTTGAGCTGATGGCGAATGAAGGGCGGGCATGGCCGTTGATAGATGGTACCGGCATCATTCACGGCATGTTTATCATTGAGAAAGTCACGCATACACATTCGGATTTCTACAGCGATGGTACCGCGCGAAAAATTGAATTTTCCCTGTCGCTAAAACGCGTGGACGAATCGCTGATGAAGATGTTTGGCGATCTGAGAACGCAGGCTGAAGAGCTGGTGACGAGCGCACGTAATAGTATTGGAGGGCTGGTGGGATGATCGCCGAGATGAATATCCGGGCGGGCGGCAAAATCGCCCCTGACTTTATGCTTAAGCTTAACGACCGTGATATCACGCAAAATTTCAGCCACCGCCTTATCAGTTTATCCATGACCGACAAACGTGGGCTTGAAGCCGATCAGCTGGATATTCAACTGGATGATTCCGATGGGCTGTTAGACCTGCCAGCCCGGGGAGCAACGCTCTCCTTATGGCTGGGGTGGGAGGGAGCTCCGCTCCAGCCGAAAGGGAACTTCACGATCGACACAATTGAATTTCGGGGGGCGCCGGACACCCTGACCATTCGGGGATGCAGCGCGGATTTTCGTGGGAAGCTAAACGTGCGGCGCGAACAGTCGTGGCATGACACGACGATCGGCGCGATAGTCACTACTATCGCTCAGCGGAACCAGTTGACCACAAGCGTTGCGGCTGGGCTTTCATCCATTGCCATTTCTCATATTGACCAGTCTCAGGAGACTGACGCGGCGTTTCTCACCCGCCTGGCCGAACGCAATGGTGCATTTGTTTCCATCAAAGCCGGGAAGGTCATTTTCATGAAAGCGGGCCAGGCCGTGACGGCCAGCGGCACAGCGATTCCCTTAATGATGATTGAACGTGGGGATGGCGATCGGCACCTTTTTTCCGTCGCCGACCGTGAAAGTTATTCCGGCGTGACGGCCAAATGGCTGCAAACGCGCGATCCAAAACAGCAAAATACTCAATTGAGTATTAATCGCCAAGTTGGGGGGCAGCCCACAGAGGTGCTACAGCATCCGGATGCCGCCGCGTCGGGAGCTAAAGGCATGGAGCCGAAGCCGAAAGAGAGGCTGGTGGGATCGGCGGAGAACGTGTTTGAGCTTGCTACGGTGTATGCGTCTGAAGAGCAGGCGCTCAGGGCTGCGGAGGCGAAGTGGCGCGCGCTTCAGCGGGGAACCGTGAAATTTTCTATCCAGCTGGCGCTGGGGCGAGCCGATCTGTTTCCCGAAACGCCGGTGCTGGTTAACGGCTTTAAACGAGTCATTGACGAGCAGGCGTGGATCATCAGCGAAGTGGTTCATACGCTGAGCGGGAGTGGATTTACCACGCAGCTGAACCTTGAGCTGAACGTCACCGACGAAAAATTTTCTGTGGATAGAGAGTAATTCATTTGCCATTACGTTGTTTTTGAGTATTATTAATTCACATAAAGTGAATTAAAGGGAGGGTGTATGTTTCATTGTCCTAAGTGCAAGCATTCAGCGCATGCGCGTACCAGTCGCTATTTAAGTGAAAACACCAAAGAGCGCTATCATCAGTGCACCAATGTGGACTGCAGCTGTACGTTCGTGACGATGGAATCCGTAGAGCGTCTGATTGCAACTCCTGGCGCCTCTGAACGTGTCCGAACGGCTTCGTTGAGTCACGGTTAACGGCGGTGCCACCGGCTCATAAAAAACCAATAAAAAAGCCACTCAATCGAGTGGCTTAATTCTTTGATTCTACATCTAAAATTTGGTGGCCCCTGCTGGACTTGAACCAGCGACCAAGCGATTATGAGTCCGAACCGTATTTCATTAAAAACAATGATTTACAGTAAATTCAAGCGCATAGGATTTCGTATATTGTCGAAAAGTATTGCATAGTGCTGCGCTGTGCTGCCATTTTGCTGCCACCAATTAGGTTTAAGGGGTTAAGTTGAACCGCTTCTGTTAGATGGTCGGGGGCAAAGTGAGCATACCGCATTGTCACTTTAATATCCGTATGTCCAAGTATGCGTTGTAAGACCAGAATATTGCCGCCCCCCATCATGAAATGGCTGGCAAAAGTATGTCGTAGAACGTGCGACAGCTGGCCGTCTGGCAGCTCTATTCCCGCGCGCTTTATCGCGCTCCTGAATGCTGAATAACATCCGGTAAAGAGTGGCTTCGAGGTTCGACTTTTGGGTAGCAATTCGTAAAGCTCATCACTGATTGGAACCGCACGGTTTTTCTTACCTTTCGTTTTGATAAAGGTTATTTTGCCGGGGCTTATCTGCTTGCCAGTTAAGCTTTCAGCCTCTCCCCATCTTGCGCCGGTCGCAAGGCAGATTTTGACAATCGTGGTTAAATCACCTGCTTTGCTTTTCTCGCATTCCTCAAGCAAGCGCGTCGCTTCCTCAACCGTAAGCCAGGCTAGCTCAACTTCTGCAATCTTAAACTCTCTGACGTTTTCGAGAGGGTTTGGCGCTGTCCAATCATCAAGTCTTTTCAGCTCATTGAACATAGCCCGAAAGTAAGCCAGTTCCAGGTTTACCGTGCGAGGAGTTACGGACTTAACGCGATCTGAGCGGGTTATTTTCCCGCTTAAACGCTGCTCTCTATACGTTGAGAATAATTTTGCGTTGAATTCAGTTGCGAGGGGATCGCCCATAGCGAGACAGGCAAACTCCATTGCGCCTTTACGCTTCTCGCCATCAGCGAGTGTTACACCATGTGCGTTATACCAGGCTGTAACCAAATCCCGAACGCGGCGTTTGTCTGTCTTCTCGCCCAGCCACGGCTTATCCTGGGCTTGTTCCTTTACATGGCGCTCGAATGCCAGAGCCTCGCCCTTAGTGGCAAACTGGCGCCGGATGCGTTTTCCTTCGCGGCCGTTCGGGAATACCTGGGCTTGCCACTTACCATTGGGGAGTTTGCTTACTGCCATAAATTATTCCTCTGGAAGTGGATATAACATGGTGATCCAGTCATAGACATTCATCACCTCGCCGGATTCTCGAAGGACAATTTCTTGGTTAGTAATGCGATCAATCCGAAACGTTCTGATCTCTTTGCGTAAGTTGCAGTAACCAGTAAGGCAGTCTAAACCCACATTCTTAACATTAACTTCGCGCGTTGTTGCTACCCCGGCAGAATTACAATATTGAAAAGTAATTAGATTCAGATTAATGCTGGCACTGTTCGTTGACGAGTTAGTGCCGCCATTGTCAACAGCTGCATCCGCCGCTGATTCTGATGGGCCCTTGGAAGAAGGGCGCAGCATTTCCAGAATGGCGCCAATTGCACCTAAAATTACGAAAGCTGTAAAAGCATGCGCGCCTACCGCAGAGAAATGTTGAATTAGATAAAAAACGCCTATCAAAATGACGCTGCAGGTGATTTTTTCTGTCTTCTTCTTCGCTGTGCGCATCACTATGAACCCACAGACAAAGATTGTTATTGCCTCAATGAAAACGATCATCTCTTCACTCTATGAATTCCATTTTGCCGACTGCTTTCCCAAGTGCCTTAACGTCATCAGCATTACACTCGAATGAAGCTTTGCCATTTTCAACCCGTAACCTTCCACCCGGTAAGCGGTACATTTCACGAACGCTGATAACGTTATCCATTTCTATCAGCCAGAAACCATCGACTAGCTCACCACTAAAGGTATCAACTATCCAAATGACACCATCGAAACTAATTAAGCGAGGTTCACTCGTTTTCGGTGGTAGTAGCTCTGATGCAATTGATACCGTTTTGTGATTGCTTATAACCCCATTTTGGATTTCAGAAAGCTCTATTTGGGTTTGTTCTGGCGCGTGCCTGTTGAGATTGTTTGCTTCATTTTGTGGTATGGGCATAGGTGGGTTGCCTTGTCCATAAACCAACCATTCCAGCGATGCTCCAGTCTCCATCGCGCATATCAACACCCAATCAGCAGGGAAGTTACCGCGCATTACCCTGTTTGCCATTGTGCTTTGAGACACGTCTAAATGACGGCATAACGCTTGACGCGATGTGAAACCATAAGCCGCACAAATCCTTTCAATGGGGTCCTTGCCACCATTTGGGAGTGTGATTGATTTACGATTCGTAAAATCTTTTTGTTGACCGTTCCAATTTTGGATCATAGTATTTACGCAAAGTGAGTTGTCGAATAGTGTTGAACGCTCCCGAATAGTGTAGAGAACGTTACAAAAGAGGAATAGTGCATCATGAGCCGTCAATTATCAATGCGCCCCAGTATCAACCTTGTGGTGTCAGAGCCATATATCACGCTTGATGAGTTCTGCCGCCGTACCGGTTATAAAACCAGCTATGCCCGCCAAATGATTCGCGAAGGGCGCCTACCAATCCGCAAGAAAGAAAACGCTAACGGTCTGGTTGAAGTGAACATGTTCGCGTTGACGATGGAAGCCGCTCAAGGCTGTGAAATCGCAATGCAAGCCTGATAGTTCCATTTTGGGATAGAAAAGGACTCACAGCATGTTTGATTATCGCGTTTCCAAACATCCTCACTTTGATGAAGCCTGCCGCGCTTTTGCATTGCGTCACAATATGGCGAAGCTGGCAGACCGCGCAGGAATGAAGGTCCAGACGCTGCGCAACAAGCTTAACCCTGAGCAGCCCCATCAGCTCACGCCGCCGGAAATCTGGCTGCTAACGGATATAACTGAGGACTCCACGCTGGTTGATGGTTTCCTTGCTCAAATTCATTGCCTGCCGTGCGTACCTACGAACGAAGTGGCAAAAGAAAAACTCCCGCATTACGTCATGAGCGCGACAGCTGAAATTGGTCGTGTGGCTGCCGGTGCTGTGTCGGGTGAAGTTGGGACAACAGCTGGGCGGCGCGATGTGATCAGCAGCATCAATTCTGTCACCCGCCTTATGGCGTTGGCTGCGATATCCATGCAGGCGCGTCTGCAGGCTAACCAAGCCATGGCTAGCACTATTGATACGGTTACAGGTATCAGTGCGACTTTCGGGTTTATGTGAGGTGGTCATGCTGAAAAACGAACCTTCTTTCGCCTCGCTCCTGGTAAAGCAAAGCCCGGCAATGCACTACGGCCACGGCTGGATTACAGGAGATAACGGCAAGCGCTGGCACCCGTGCCGCGATCAGTCCGAATTATTAAACGGGCTGAAAACAAAAGCGGCTAAGCCGTCAGCTTTTTTAATTATTCGCATTGCTCGTTTGATTATTAAAGGAGTGAAACATGTCTCGTAATGAGCTGAGAATTATTCTGGGCGTGATCATCCCAAATATGGCGGAAGGTTTTGAAATTAAAACCCGTGACGGCGCTGTTTTGCGTGTCGATCCTGAATGGGAGTGCTGCAAAGAATTTAAAGAAGGTTTGCAGGCTGAAATTATCAACCAAATTAAAAGTAAGCCTGTTCCGGTTGCCGGTTATATCTAATTTGACGCCTGCCTAATGCTCATAACGTGGGCATTGTGAAGACAGTCAACTAAAAATGAGGAAATAACAATGTTTGGAATCTTTAAAAAGAAAGCTCGTAAAGCCGTTGTTGAAGTTAAAAAAATGGAAAACCGCGACGCGGTAGAGGCCACTGTTTGGGGCGTCTATTCCATTGCGTACGCTGACGGAACCTGTGACGCGAAAGAAATCGGCGTGCTGGAAAAAACAATTTCAGCTCTGCCAGCCTTTGCGCCTTTTGCCGGTGAAATTGCGCAGATGAGCAGTAATATCCGCGCCCGCTATGAAGCATCGCCGCGTAGCGCTAATGCTCAGGCTCTGCGTGAACTTGCGGATGTTGCGGGAACTGACGACGCGGTAAACGTGTTGTGCCTGTGTCTTGATATTGCTGACCAGGACGGTATCGGCAGCGAGGAAGAAGCGCAGCTTAAGAAAATTGCGCAGGCTCTCCAGTTGTCACTAGACCAGTACCTGTAATGGGAAAGCTGCGTTGTCTCATTATCTGTGTGCTGCTGTTCTTGGTTGTTGCAGTAGATTTCACGGGCCGTCTTATGTCGATGTTGGCTGATGGTGTTTTGGTTGCGGGGATTATTGCAGTAGCGCTTCCAATGTTTAAGAAAGCCTGATTCTTACAGCCCGCGTTGCGCGGGCTATATCTGAGTAAATAACCCGTTTTTTATGGCGTAAACCCGCCGGGCATTTTTTTGCCCGAATTTTGAGGAAATGAATATGAAAAATATTAAAACCCACTCAACGAAAACAGGCCCAGACGATGCTGGCCTGTTCGCTTTGTTAAATGAAACGCGCCTGGATGAGCGCCGTTGCCGTGCTGATGCAATGGCGGCTCGTCTGGATAGTCTGGCCGTGCGCATCGTTTCCCGTCAGTTGAGCCATATCGAGGCGGCCGAACTGCTTCGCGTTGAAGCGGTACGCATCCAGAACGAAGCGCAGGAGCTGCATTAATGGCTGATTCAATGGACCTCGCCCAGCAGCGCGAACAGGAAGATCGTGAGCGCCATATCAACAATGCCCGCGCAAAAGTGCCGGGCGTTTCCCGTGTCCTCTGTGCGGTGTGTGATGCTCCGATCCCGCCAGCTCGCCGCCGCGCTATTCCAGGCGTGCAGTGCTGTGTGACCTGTCAGGAAATCGCAGAGCTAAAAAGCAAACACTACAACGGAGGTGCGTTATGACTACGCGCGTTCACCAGGTAAAAATCGCTCCGGCCTATTTCAATGCCGTTGTTGCAGGCGAAAAACGTGCAGAGCTTAGGAAGGATGATCGGGGCTATAAAGTCGGTGACCTTCTTTCTTTGTGCGAATGGGACCACGACGGCAAATATACCGGCAGAGAATGCGCTGCAGTTATTACCCATATTCTGCCAGTAAATGACGTTCTTCCTATGCCGGGAAACTGGATTCCGGGTAGTTGGGTGATGCTATCAATTCGCCCGTTCACAACCGTAGAAGCGCTGGTTCACTTATTCACAGGGAGTGTCAAATGAGCACTATCCTGAAATGGGCGGGAAACAAAACCGCCATCATGCCCGAACTGAAAAAGCACCTCCCAGCTGGCCCGCGATTGGTTGAACCTTTCGCGGGTTCCTGTGCTGTGATGATGGCAACAGACTATCCTCATTATCTTGTCGCGGATATCAACCCTGATTTAATAAATCTATATCGTGACATAGCAACAGACGCATCTGCTTTTATTGAGCGTGCCAAACATCTGTTTAAAGTCTTTAATAGTGAAGATGGTTATTATGATAGCCGTGATTCATTCAATTACGATAAAGACCCTGAATGGCGCGCGCCGCTTTTTTTATTCTTAAATCGTCACTGTTACCGTGGGCTTTGCCGTTATAACAAAAAGGGGGTGTTTAACGTCCCTTACGGTAATTATAAAAATCCTTATTTCCCGGAAAGTGAAATCCGCGCTTTTGCAGAGAAAGCCATTCGCGCAACGTTCATTTGTGCCAGCTACGACGAAACGTTGGCCTTATTGGTGCCTGGCGATGTTGTTTATTGCGACCCGCCTTATGACGGTACTTTCACTGATTATCATACCGCCGGGTTTACTGAGGATGATCAGTATCATTTGGCGTCTATTCTTGAACGCCGCTCATCTGAGGGCCATCCGGTCATTGTTTCAAACAGCGACACTTTTCTTACTCGTTCACTTTACCGGGATTTCACTCATAAACGCCTCACAGCAAAACGCAGCATGGGGGTTGCTGCTGGTGATGCTAAGTCTGCCGTGGAAATCATCGCCGTATCAAAACCATCAAGAGTCGCTGTTGATGCCCTCCTGTCTGCCCATGACTCATCTGTGGAGGCCAGGGCATGAAAAAAGATGCGCTGCTCATCACTGCATATGACCCGGCCAACGGGGAAGAAATCGCTGTTTCGGCTGTTATACGTTTCGACCGCGAAACCGGAATTTTTACGGTGATTTCTATAAACCGAAACCCAGAAGGTTTGGGTGAGGAAGCATTCATCAGCGTTGAGATTGATGAATGACTGATGCAGTTTTTCCCTACGCATGGAATGCCCCGCGCCCTGCAATCGGTGGTTTTAAGCAAGCCGATGCGGCGCCGGGGATCATGTATCTGACGCCGGACGGCAATCGCAAGCGTTTGTCGATTGCCGAACTGGCAGAAACGGATGAAGCACCAGACCGGGGCCGGGCGGTTCGTCGTCGCCTGGCTTCGCTGCCTCATTTTGTCCGTCGTATGTATGCTCAAAAACTTGAACAGGTAGACCGTAAAGGCAAACAAGCGGCTGATGCCTGGCTAATCAATACCTTTGAACGATTCGTTCTGAGTCGTATAGATCAGGTCAACGAGCAGTATCTGCCGCAGGGGGTTATGCCTGCGGCTTTGTTGCCTCTGCGTGAACAATTCTGGCGCCTGCTTTGGGCTGGCAAAAGAGAGCTGAAACGGCTGGCGCATAACCTTGCTGACCTGTTGGGTAGCGAGTTTAACCGCGAGTTTGATTTCCAGATGGCCCGCGCGTCCGATCCCCATTTCGCCACCCTGTCAGGTTATGGCCGCATGGGGTTTCTTGCCAATCACCTCAAAACGTCGGTCCCGTGCTGGACGGCCTACTGCAAAGAAGAGCTGGAGGCGGAAGACGCACTGAAAGCAGTTGCCCGCCTGCAGTCTCCGCAGTGGTGGCTTAATCGTCTGCGCCGTATGCATGCTCGCTGGCGTGAGCATCTGATGGTTGCGGCCGGATATGTACACAAAAAATCCGCACCGTACTGCAGTGACCCATGTTTGCAGGAATGGACGGCGCAAAAGAAAGCCAACCGCGAATTTCTGAAAGCGATGGAGCTGGAAGATGAGGACACCGGAGAGCGCGTATCGCTGATTGATAAAGTGGCCGGCAGCGTTGCCAACCCAGCCAACCGACGCCGTGAACTGATGGCGCGCATGCGTGGGTTCGAAGATTTAGCGAATGAGGCCGGGCTGGCCGGGGCGTTCTTCACGCTTACCGCTCCATCCAAATACCACTCAATGCAGTACGACGGGCGCCGGAACAACAAATACAGCGGCGCGTCACCGCGTGAAACGCAGAAATATCTTTGCAAAGTATGGGCGCGCACGCGTGCGGCCTGGCTGCGCAATGGTATTCGCGTGTTTGGCTTTCGCGTTGTTGAGCCTCACCACGACGAAACCCCGCACTGGCACCTCCTGCTTTTCATGCGCCCGGAGCATATCGAACCAGCAACAACAATCTTTCGTAAGCACGCCATGCGTGAGGATGGGAATGAGCCTGGCGCCGCTGAAAACCGCTTCGAAATGAAACCCATCGAGAAAGAGAAGGGCAGCGCTACGGGCTATATCGCCAAATACATTTCAAAAAATATTGATGGCTATCAGCTTGATGACGATCTGGATGATGAAACCGGCAAGCCTCTGAAAGAGATGGCGCGCCGCGTAAGTGCCTGGGCGTCTCGCTGGGCGATCCGTCAGTTCCAGCAGATAGGCGGCGCACCGGTAACAGTGTGGCGTGAATTGCGCCGCCTCGGTGATCGTGAGCTGGTCCTGCACCCCGAAATTGAGCCAGTGCGCCAGGCCGCTGACAGCAGCGCGTGGGATTTGTACGTGAGTGCTCAGGGTGGCCCGCTGGTTTCCCGTGATCTCCTGCGCGTGCGCCTCAGCTATGAAGTCACCGAAAACGGCAACCTTTACGGGGATGACGTCTCCAAAATTTCCGGCGTTTACTCTCCGATCCGTGGGCCGGAATCGCTGATTCATACGCGCACTACCAAATACAAAATTGTGCCGAAACGTCAGGCCGACGGCGTTTCCGGTTTTGACCTTGATTTTTCAGGCGGCCCCGCCGCCCCTCGGAGTTCTGTCAATAACTGTACGCGGGAGCCGCGGGAGGTTGAAAAACACGCCGATCCTGGCGGCACGGTCATGAATGACTGTGCCAGCTGGGCGGATATTGGCTCTTTATCCCGGAAAGAAAAACGGGTGATAGCGCAGCGGCTGAGCGACGCGGCAAGGGTAACTAACAAGCGCGTCAAAGTGAGGCCAAAAGCCAGCCCTATGACGGAGCAGGAAAAGCAAATTAGTGAGCTGCTGTCTCTGCGTGGTGTGGATGCCAGTGCCGGAATGGTCCGTTCGTTGATTTCTGGCGCGGTGGTTGCCATTGGCGATCAGGTGTTAACGGTTGAAGAAGGGCGCCTTACTGTCCGAAACCGTACTGCTGCAGGTGTTCAACGTCTGGCGTCCCAGATTGTGGAGATTAAACAGCAGGCGGATGACCTTTTGAACCGAATGAAGCGTGCATTTTCAGCGCGTGAATAGCCCGTGATCAACATGGTCAGGTCTGACGGTGTGGTACCGCGTTCCGTCATTCACCGTCAGAAATGACAGTGCTGGCCATTCATCGAGTAACGTCATTTTCGACTGTGCTGCAGGTGAATTAAAACGAAATCAGGAGTTGAGGAAAAAAGAAATGACCTATCTGGGAAGCAAGGCCGCAAGCGGTGTTTTTCAAAAGATTATTGCGGAAATGCCGCCGCATGATACCTACATTGAGACGCACCTGGGCGGTGGCGCTGTCATGTTGCGTAAGCCACCGGCCCGCCGCAATTGGGGCATTGATATTGATCCCCTGACGGTTGAGGCGTTCTGCCAGGGCAATGCTGATTTCCTTGATACCGTGGGCGATAGCCTTTTTATCGATGTTGCCGATGCGGTGCAGTTTTTAAGGGACTTCGATTTTTCCTCCGCCGGTCGTGTGCTGGTTTACGCAGACCCTCCCTATCTGCATGAAACGCGCACCAGTGCCGCGCGTTATCGCAATGAATATACGGTTGCCGATCATGAGCGGCTGCTGGCCTGCCTTAAAAGCCTGCCAAAAAATGCCAGTGTGATTTTGTCCGGCTACCCATCAGCGCTTTATGACGAACTGTTAACGGGCTGGCGCCAGAAAGAATTTCAGGCCATGACACGCGGCGGCGTGCGCACAGAGAAAATCTGGATGAATTACCCGGAGGGGAGAGCCTACTCGCACACTTTTGCGGGTAAGGATTACAACGACAGGGAGCGCATCAAACGCAAGGCGAAGCGCTGGCGCGAAAAGTTCGCAGCTTTGCCCCATGCCGAGCGACTGGCAATAATGACGGCGCTGAGTGAAGTTAATGATTAACCTCAGCAAACAGACTCATCTGATTGATTGATAAAAAATATTTTACAACCCCGAAATCCTCCTATACTGTATATATAAACAGTGGATATGCATACAGTTATCAGCATCTCTTCCTGGGGATGCTGGTTGGTTTATCCCGTAGTGAGGATAGGAGGGAAAATGCAGGACTATCTTTTGGAGTCGTTGAAACTCCAGCGTATTGATTTCTTTATCAAGCTTGTAGCGGCTAGTGAGTGCAGCGAAGAAGAGAAACGCCTTGCGATCCAGTGGGTGTCGGAACTGACGGACGAGCTGATGGCGAAAATTCGGAACCATGATTACGGCCAGGCGATGGACGTTATCAACTAAGGGGGCTTTATGCGCATTGAAATAATGATCGATAAAGAGCAGAAGATAAGCCAGGCTACACTGGACGCCCTTGAATCCGAGCTTTACCGTAATTTGCGCCCTCTGTATCCCAAAACAGCAATTCGTATCCGTAAGGGCAGCGCCAATGGCGTTGAGCTGAGCGGGTTAAAGCTAGATGAAGACAAAAAGCGAGTGATGGAAATAATGCAGCAGGTCTGGGAGGACGACAGCTGGTTACATTAGCGAACGTTGCGGACGATAAAACTGGTTTTTACCGTCCGCAAGGTTGAACAACGAGCCACGCGAGGCGTTAGAAATTGTCTTGGTTAGTGCCTACTTCTCATAAGAGGCACTATATATGCTAAATGCAGCGGGTTAAGGCAGAAACATCTTGCGCGATTAGGGGCAATGAACTTAAGTTAAGTAACGCAACCAACAGTTAAAACGGTTGTCTTAGTTATAAGGAATTTGCTGTTGTGGTTGCTGGTGACGAAGTGTACACTTCCGCGCCATATAAGAAGGAGGGGTTATGTCAAGTATCGCCGCATTGAGGCTGGGTAATCCAGTTGAACGTTTGGCACGGGTTCTGAAAGAGAACCAGGACAAGCTCAATCTGAGTAAAGATGGTTTTGTGTCCGTAGATTTGTCCAACGAAGAAGCTATGAAAGCCATCAGAGATCAGATGGATAAGCTTGAAGGGATCAAAACGAGCACTGTCAAAGCAAAACATTATTACAGAACCCGATAATGGCAACATTACTTTTAGCAGTGATTTTGGTTAGTGGTTTTATATATGTAAACCTATCACTTTCAACACGCTATAGATATAAGCGTTCCAATGGCTGGGACGCTTATTTTTTTGTGGCTGCATGGGGAATTGTCTTTTTCCTCGCTGGCGGCTTTCTTACATTTGCTCTTAACATCAGTGGTGGGTTTCGCTGGCTTTCCAATGCGCTGAATCTGACTCCAGACAGCTTTAACGGGATGTTATCCACCACAACGGATAAGCCGCAGCGCATCAATGAAATTAAGCAGATCGCGTGGGTTGTGATTTCAATAGTTCTGGCGGCCCTGTTCGGTTGGCTAAACAAACGGCGTACTTCGAAGGGTGATCGCCGTTGGGATGCACTGGCAAAGGCTGTGGGAAACAATGCCTTTGAGTCACTACTCATGGAAGCATCAGCGCGTCAATTCCCTATCATCGCTACACTTTCATCACGCAAAATCTATGTAGGGCTGGTGACTTGTCCGGCGCTGGAAAATGGATTGTCGGAACACCTTGAAATTCTCCCCATGCTGAGCGGATATCGTGACAAAGACGACCTAACGATAAATATCACGACAAACTACCATCAGCACTATCTTGAAAGCGGCGTCATTAGTGGAATGTCGCGCCTGAATATTCAGGATTTCCGTGTGTTGATCCCTAAAGATGAAGTTGAAACTATCTCGTTTTTTGACACTGAAACGTATAACAAATTTAAAGAAGACGAAGCGCGCGACCGGAAAGACTGCCGCAAGTTGGGTGGTAAAAAGCCATCAACACGCAGGAGAAGGCCTACTGGCGACGCAGAGCAGGGTAGTGCATGACTATGCTGCATGAATCCGCATGATCGTTTGAGGATCGTTTTTGCTGAGGCCCGCCAGGAATGGCGGGCTTTTGCTTATGTCATGCAGGTGCATGAAAACCGCTACACAAAGCGGGCAGGCGTGGCGGGGATACGAGCGCGCGGTTTTGGGGTTAATCGCGGTTTTGGGGCCTCAATGTCTGGCGGGCATGGTCATTTTTTGTGGCTGGTCGTGCGCGCCTGCGTCGTGGTGAGGCGCTGCGTTTCGTCGTGAGCTGCCAGGTGGCGAAAGTGTAGGAGCGCTCAGCGAGGCGCTGAGGCGCTCTGATGGTGGGGCAGGGCGTAAGGGAATAAAAAAACCGCCCGGAGAAGGGCGGTTAATATTAAAGGTTGGTCGGCTGAGCGTCAGTCTTCATCGGTCAGGTAGGGGTCAAAGCGTATCACCTCATCACCCAGCCACTCGTTAACTTCTGTGATACGGCCCTGCAGGGGGGTAAGTTCGTTGCGAACGAAAACGCGCGCCGCTTTTTCCACATCGCCAAACCCGCCGGTATTCGTTGGAATAATCCCCATCAGCTGCGGCGGCACGCGGTGAGCTGCCAGCATGTCATCACGGCTCACATTCTTGATGTTAAGAAACTCATCTTTCGCTGCGACTTCTGACAGCGGGATGATCTGAATGCCGTCTTTCTTGCCGTTCGGGCTGTACATAAACAGGTTGCGGAAGTTGCCTGGCCCTTTCGATTTTTTCAGCGCTTCGCGTATGTTGTCCACGTCTTTCTGATCGGCGGCGGGGTCGCTCATGTACATGATAAAACCAGCATGGCTACCGTTTAGGTAATACTTACGGCGAAACAGCGTGGCCGATTCATTCAGCAGGGCAGAGGGAATGGCGGAGAGGTATTCCGGCATCCCGTAAAGCTCCTGGTTAACGTCGGGTTCCATCAGGTGAAACACGCTTCCCTCATCGAACTGATAGGGCTGTGAGTTGTGGCCATACTGTGCAAACCAGTAGGTGTCCGGGTCAATGCCGCGACGGGTATATTTGGCAAGCGAGGCGCGCAGCTCCATGATCTGCCCTAACCGGTTCATGCGTTTTTCAAGGTAGGCATTACCGAATACCAGAAAGTCCTGGGCGAACCGGGAAAAGGCTTGTTTAGACAGCCAGCGGTGAGGGATGAAGGTACTGGTAAGAATATTGCGTTTTACCTGAATAGCGCTGGAATGATGCACGGCGGCGCGGTAAGTTCGCGCCAGGCCATCCATGCTGATCGGTGGTTCGTACCAGCGGTCTACCTGAACGCACTCCAGGTAATCAAATAACTCCCGGCGGTCCATCACGGGGATCGGATCGCCAAACGTAAACGCCTCCGCATGTGCATTACTGACCATGTTGGCCGTATCGGTGGCGGTCTGGCCGCGCGGTGCCTTGCTGCGGTTTTTGCGGTTAGCCATTAAAAAATCTCCACGATGTTGCTGGTACTGGCGGAAGCTCCTGCCAGTGGTTCGTTATAAAGTGCGTGCATGGTTGCCCAGGCTAAATCCGCGTGGCTGGCTTCCTCTGTGCGGGCTGCTTCGTAGGTTGGCCGGTTGCCGCTGGCGGTGGTTGAACGTCGAATGGACATAAAGGACTGCGCGATATCCAACATCCCCGCGTCAAACTCCAGACGGCGCCCGCTGATGATGTCGTAGGCTTTAAGCACCAGGGCATTTTTAACGGTCGGGTTGTAGACAAACTCACGCGCGGCAGGGAAGAACTGCTTAACCGTTTTGTAAACGCCATCGCCAACGCCGGTCGAATCAATGCCGATGTAGGTCACGTTGTAGCGTCTGGTGATTTCCTCAATCGCTGAGGCCTGGGCGCGAAAGTCCATCCCTCGCCACTGGTGACGCTCAAGGATACGGAATTTACCGCCGGGGACGACGGGAGGCGCAATGACAACGCAACCGGCGCTGTCACCGTTCTGCGTTCCTTTTGCCGGGTCATAGCCGATCCAGACCGGGTGGTATGCAAACGGCCGCAGTAAAAGCGGTTCGAAATCGTCCCACACATCCCAGCTGTCAACCATGCAGGACTGCAGCAACGCCAGCGGGAACACGGACGCCAGGTCGTCAACAAACTGACACATCAGCAGGTTGTTGTATTCGTCCGGGCTGTACTCCAGGCGCAGCTGGTCCAGGTCGAAAAGGTTACACCCGCCGTTTACGGCATCCTCAATGGTGACTATCTGGCGGTACTGGCCGTCAGGGCATAAAACGCCGTGAGCCAGGCTACTGTGAGAAAGGTCAAATTCTACCCTGTCGGCTTTCGGGCGCCCTTTATTGAACAGGGCGCCAGACCAGAACGGGTAGGCGCTGTGCGTCAGGCTGGAAGGTGTAGAGAAATAGGTCTGGCGCCATTTTTTGTGCAGCGCCATACCGGAGGCCACCTTGCGCAGCTCCTGGAATTTCGGTATCCAGAAATACTCATCAAGATACAGATTGCCGTGATAGCTCTGCGCGGTACGGGCATTTGTACCGAGGAAGTAAAGACACGCGCCGTTAGGCAGCACCATGGGATCGCCTTTCAGTTCAACGTCCACCTCTTTTGCAAAGTCGATGATGTACTGTTTAAAAACGTGCGCCTGAGCTTTACTCGCTGACAGAAAGATTTGATTTCGCCCCGTGGTGAGCGCGTCTATCAACGCTTCACGGGCGAAATAGTAGGTTGCACCGATCTGGCGTGACTTTAAGAGATTGCGAATACGGTGCTTGATGCCAGCATCCCACCAGTGGCGCTGGTACTCGAACATACCGGCGCGGAAAATCTCTTCCAGCTTTTCGATCTGCTCGTCGGTAAACAGGTTTTTTTCCGGCGGCTTGCGCGGGCCTTTATTGCGGTTCGCCACGTTGGGATTCAGGTCTGCTTCATTCCCGCCGTTGTTAAATTTGCCGATCCTGGCCTGTCGTTCTGACTGACGCGCCAGCAGGTCAATTTCTTTAAAGTCCTTTCCTTCCTTCTGCTCCTTCATGACGAGCTGGCAGTAACGTGCGGCGGTGGTGAGCTGCATCTGATCCAGTGGGCCATATTCGCCCCACTTATCGCGTTTTTTCCAGCTGTGAACGGTTGCAACTTTCTCGCCCAGCATTTCAGCAATGCGGGCTACGCGGTATCCCTGAAAGTACATCAGCATTGCCTGACGACGGGGATCGAGGTCTGCGGGGGTCAGTGTTGTCATGGCACAAACATACGGCCTCAAATCAGCACTTTCCCCGGCTTCGCATTGTGTGGGAGTTCGCACAAGCCCAACGCGTTGTTTACACGCGCCTATCACCGCAAACATAAGGCTCTGAACGTGTTACGAACTAACTAACCGGAGCCGGACCGATGGCAAAAAAATCTAAGCGTTTTCGTATTGGGGTCGAAGGGGCCACCACTGACGGGCGCGTTATTGAACGTGACTGGATCACCCAGATGGCGGCGAGCTATAACCCGCAGGTATACACCGCGCTGATCAATATGGAACACATCAAGGGTTTTACCCCTGATGGTCCTTTCCGTCGTTTTGGCATGGTGGAAAAACTGGAAGCGGAAGAAATCACCGAAGGGGCTTTGTCCGGGAAGATGGCGCTGTATGGCTGGATTGCCCCGACGGACGATCTGGTCACCATGACCGGTAACTGGCAGAAGCTTTTCACCTCAATGGAAGTTAACACCAGCTTTGCCGATACCGGCTCCGCTTATCTGGTTGGTCTGGCGGTTACTGACGATCCGGCAAGCCTCGGCACTGAAATGCTGCAGTTCAGCGCCAGCGCAGAACATAACCCCCTGGCGCGCCGCAAGCTGGACAAAGACAACCTGTTTACCGCTGCTCTTGAAACGCTGATCGAGTTTGAGGACGTGCCGGAAAAAACCAGCCTGTTTACCCGCGTGAAAGAGCTGCTGTCCCGCAAAGGCGCCGATGATAACGCCCGCTTTGCTGATGTTAATCAGGCTGTTGAAACCATCGCGCGTGAGCATCAGACGCTGGCGGAGCAGGTCAGCACCCATCAGGCCGATTTCAGCAACAAGCTGAGCAATATGCAAAAGGTTGTTGATGAGACAACCAGCGCACTCTCCACCCTGCGTGAGCAGCTTTCCACTCAGGACAGCCGCAGCGAGCGCCGCCCTAATGCGACCGGCAATAACGGCGCAGAACAAACCACCGATTGCTGACGGAGCAAATGCACAATGAAAAAAGAGACACGTTTTAAATTCAACGGCTATCTATCGCAGCTCGCCAAACTCAACGGCGTATCTGTGATCGATATCACTTCGAAATATACGGCTGAGCCGTCAGTAGCGCAGACGCTGGAAACGAAAATCCAGGAGTCTTCCTCGTTCCTGCAGAAAATCAACATTGTCCCGGTTGATGAGCAGTCCGGCGAGCGTCTGGGGCTGGGTATTGGTTCCAGTATTGCCGGAAATACTGATACCACCCAGAAAGACCGTGAACCCGTTGATCCGACTTACATCGACGGTGAAGGGTACAAGTGTACCCAGACCAACTCTGATACGGCGCTGCCCTATGCGAAGCTGGATTTATGGGCCAAATTCCAGGACTTCCAGACGCGCATCCGTGACGCCATCATTACCCGCCAGGCGCTTGACCGCATCATGATCGGCTTCAACGGCGTGAAGCGTGAGAAAACGTCAGACCGCGCGACCTATCCACTGCTGCAGGATGTGAATATCGGCTGGCTGGAAAAAATCCGCCAGGAGAAACCCGTTCAGGTGATGGATAAGATCGTGTCCGAAGGCGAGGTGATTTCTCAGACTATCCGTGTCGGTAAAGGCGGTGATTTCCTGAATCTGGACGCACTGGTTATGGGCGCCGTGAATGAGAAAATCGCGCCGTGGTATCAGGAAGATACGGAGCTTGTGGTTATCGTCGGGCGCCAGTTACTGGCGGATAAATATTTCCCGATCGTCAACCGTGACCAGCCAAACAGCGAAGCGCTGGCGGCAGATCTCATCGTCAGCCAGAAGCGTATCGGCAACCTCCCGGCCGTTCGTGCGCCGTTCTTCCCGGCGAATGCCATGCTGATCACCCGCCTGGATAACCTGTCTATTTACTGGCAATCAGGCTCCCGCCGCCGTTCGGTCATCGACAATCCTAAGCGTGACCGCGTGGAGAACTTCGAGTCCGTTAACGAGGCGTATGTTGTCGAAGATTACGACGGCGTTTGCCTGGTTGAGAACATCGAACTGTTGCCCGTGCAGGCAGATGGCAATGCCAGCCCAGCGCTGACAACTGAAACCATCCAGGAAATCGTCACGGCAGCGGTGAAAGGCGCGCTTGATGCGCAGGCAGCTGGCGGTGCTGGCGCCGGAGCGTGATAAATGAATCCGTTCCGTGCTCACACTCAGTATGTACAGGCACAGGATGCCGCCCGGCAGGGCGGCAGTAATGCCAGCCTGACGGGCTACAACCAGATGCTGTTACAGCTGACAGAACACCGCAGGCGCCTTAAAACCGTCCAGTCAAATGAGCGCAAGGCTCAGCTCAAACGTGAGTTTCTTCCCGCTTATGCCTCATGGATTGCCGGTTTACTGGATGCTGACGCGTCAGGCCAGGACGACGTGGCGATGTACGTCATGATCTGGCGCATTGATGCCGGAGACTATATCGGCGCGCTGGACATTGCCCGTCATGCCATTAAACACGGCTGGGTCCTGCCGCAGCGATTCAACCGGACCTGCGGGACCGCTGTTGCGGAAGAGTTTGCCGACGCGGCAATGCGCGCTTTTTCTGCCGGTGAATCATTCAGTGCCGCCATTCTTACCCAGGTGCTCGATATCGTTGAAGGTCAGGATATGCCGGATCAGTCCCGCGCCCGACTTCATAAGGCGATGGGCTACGCGCTGCGGGATAACGATCAGGCAGTGGCGGCACTTAACCATCTGAAGCGTGCCCTGCAGCTGGATAACAGTTCTGGCGTCAAAACCGAAATCAACAAGCTTGAAAGCCGATTGCGACAGGCAATGTCGGCTTAACGAATCGTGCCAACGCGCGGGGCGGCACGGGGTGGCGACAGGCTTTATGCCGCGTCAAAACCCCGTCCACCGCCCAACTATTTGGGAGTGCCAGAAATATGCAATTCGTTTCGCCGGAACAGGCCGGGGAAAGTACCCAGGACGTTATTAAAAACACCAGTTTCTGGCCTGATGTCAGGGTTTCAGAGTTCCGCCGTGATATGCGCATGGATGGGAGTGTCACCGATCCGCGCCTGCGTCTGGCGTTGCTGACAGCGATTGCTGAAGTTAACGCCGATCTTTATGAGTTCCGCGAGAAACAACGGGCGCAGGGGTATGCGAGCCTGGCCGACGTCCCTGCAGATGTGATCGACGGCGAAAGCCAGCGGCTCATGCTGTATCGCCGTGCGGTGTTTTGCTGGGCAAAAGCAAACCTGGTTGAGCGCTATCGCGATTTTGACGCAACCGGCGACGGAAGCAAGAAAGCTGAAGATATCGAAACAACCTTAGGCGAGCTGTGGCGCGATGTGCGCTGGGCGGAGTCCCGCCTGCGCGATATGCCGCATATGACGGTGGAGCTGATTTGATGAAAGTGCGTGCGCATCAGTATGACACGGTGGACGCACTCTGCTGGCGCCATTACGGGCGCACGCAGGGAGTCACTGAACAGGTGCTGCAGGCGAATCCGGGGCTGGCTGAGTATGGCCCCTTTTTACCGCACGGGCTGCAGGTGGAGCTGCCGGACATTACGGCGTCAACCACTGCGCAGACTGTCCAGTTATGGGACTGAACTATGACGCTTGAACGAATCAGCGCCTTTATCACTTACTGCGTTGCCCTGCTTCTGGCATGGCTCGGCGATTTGTCTCTTAAAGATGTGTCGACCATCACCGGTCTTGCGCTGGGGATTATTACTGCAGCGGTGACCTGTTATTTACGCTGGAAAGCCTACCAGCTGCTGCGGGACGGCAGAATATCCAGGGGGGAATATGAGTCCTTCAATCGTTAAGCGTTGCCTGGTCGGCGCGGTGCTGGCGATTGCCGCCACGCTGCCGGGCTTTCAGTCGCTTCATACCTCCGTCGAGGGGCTGAAACTGATTGCTGATTTCGAAGGGTGTCGCCTCCAGCCATACCAGTGCAGCGCCGGGGTATGGACTGACGGGATCGGCAATACGTCCGGGGTAGTACCGGGCAAAACCATAACGGAGCGACAGGCCGCGCAGGGGCTGATTAATAACGTGTTGATGACGGAAAAAAGGATTGAAGCCTGCCTGCAGGTTAAGCCACCTCAGCATGTTTACGATGCCCTGATCAGTATCGGTTTTAATGTCGGAACGGGGGCCATCTGCCGGTCAACAATGGTTTCTTACATCAATCGCCAGCAATGGTGGCAGGCGTGCAACCAGCTCCCCCGCTGGATTTATGTAAATGGTCAACGGAATAAAGGGCTGGAAAACAGGCGCGCCCGTGAGCTTGCCTGGTGTCTTAAAGGGGTAGGGGCATGACGCGCGCGCTGGCGGTGATCCTGGCTCTGGTGCTGGCATTGCTGGGCTGGCAGTCATGGCGGCTTAACAATGCCGGTCACACCATCGGGACGCAGGCTGGGGCGCTTAAAAAGAACAAGCAGGAGCTGGCGAAGAAAAACAGCCAGCTCATCAGCCTGTCCATTCTTACCGAAACCAACAGCCGGGCGCAGATGCAACTTTATGCTGCAGCGGAGGAGACTTCCTCGCTGTTGCGGAGTCGCCAGCGCCGGATCGAGGAGCTAAAACGTGAAAACGAGGATTTACGCCGCTGGGCTGACACTCCTTTGCCTGCTGACATTATCCGGCTGCGGGAGCGCCCGGCCCTCGCCGGAGGTGCAGCTTACCGTGAGTGGTTGTCCAAAAGTGACGCAATGCCGCCTGGACAGGTCAGCGCCGCGCAGTAATGGGGATTTGAACCAGGTGCTGGATGAGACTGAGGCCGCCTGGGCAGTATGTGCCGACAAAGTGGACACGATCATAGCGTGTCAGGAGCGAGACAGTGAACAAGCCGCAGTCCTTACGCAACGCCCTGAATAAATCGGTGGCGTATGTCCGTGACAGCCCGGACAAACTGCACCTTTTTGTTGATAACGGTTCGCTGGTCGCAACCGGCGCCAGTTCAATGTCATGGGAATATCGCTACACCCTGAATGTGGTGATTGAAGACTTTAGCGGCAACCAGAATTTAGTGATGGCGCCCGTATTGCTCTGGTTAATGACCAATCAACCGGACGCTATCAACAACCCGGAGCTGCGCGAAAAACTTTTTACCTTTGACGTCGATATCCTGAGCAACGATCTGTGTGATATCAGCCTCAATCTGCAGCTCACGGAGCGCGTGATTGTAAGCACTGACGGCACCGTATCGAGCGTTGAAGCGGTGCCGGAACCCGACGTACCCGAAGAAATGTGGACGGTGAAACGTGGATGACCTGCAGAGGGTGGATGACTGGCTGGCGGCCCTGCTGGCGAATCTGGAACCGGCAGTCCGCAACCGTATGATGCGACAACTGGCGCAGGAGCTGCGCCGGTCGCAACAGCAAAACATCAGGCTGCAGCGAAATCCAGACGGCACCGCCTTTGAGGCGCGCCGGGTGACGGCCAGAAGTAAAAAGGGGCGTATCAAGCGCCAGATGTTCGCCAAATTGCGCACTACTAAATACCTGAAGACCGCAGCCACTGCGGACTCTGTCAGCGTGCAGTTTGATGGGAAAGTCCAGCGCATCGCCCGTGTTCACCATTATGGTCTGCGTGATCGAGTGAGGCGCAACGGCCCGGAGGCCCGGTACCCGGCACGCCGTCTTTTGGGCGTGAATGATGAGGTGGAAACCATCACCCGTGACACGCTGTTGCGCTGGCTGTCGGAGTGAAATTTGTGTCACGGACGGCACAAAACCCAACGCTGCCTCCCTTTTCCCTCTGATGGCAACCTTTCGTTATGAACGCACAACTAACCGAAATCATGCGCCTTATCACCAACCTGATCCGCACCGGCACCGTAACCGAAGTGGACCGGGAAAACTGGCTGTGCCGGGTGAAAGTGGGCGAGCTTGAAACCAACTGGATTAACTGGCTGACACTGCGCGCAGGCGGTGCCCGTACATGGTGGTGCCCGTCGCCGGATGAGCAGGTGGTGGTGCTGAGTATGGGTGGCAATCTGGAAACCGCTTTTGCCTTACCTGCGATCTATTCCAACCAGTTCGCGCCGCCGTCGGACTCCGTGGACGGCTGCGTAACGGAATACCCGGACGGTGGCTGGTTTGAATATGAACCAGCGACCGGCCGCTGGCATGTGCGGGGCATCAAATCCATGGTGATCGAGGCTGCAGATAACATAACCCTGAAAACGGGGGAGTTTGTGGTGGAAGCAAGCAACACGCGCATTAACAGCGAGATGGTGATCAATGGCGGCGTCACCCAGGGCGGCGGCGCGATGAGTTCCAACGGGATCGTGGTGGATAAACACGGTCACACCGGCGTGAAGTCAGGCGGCGATACGTCAGGAGGCCCGGTATGACGCTGTATATCGGCATGAGCCAGGGCAACGGCAAGGCCATTACTGATACGGACCATCTGCGCCAGTCAGTGCGGGATATTCTGCTGACTCCCCAGGGCAGCCGGATCGCCCGCCGGGAATATGGTTCCCTGCTGTCCGCCCTGATTGACCAGCCGCAGAACCCGGCGCTACGCCTGCAGGTCATGTCTGCAGTCTATGTGGCGCTGAGTCGCTGGGAGCCACGGCTTACGCTGGATTCCATCACCATCAGCAGTAATTTTGACGGCTCCATGGTGGTTGAGCTTACCGGCCAGCGCAACAACGGCGCGCCCGTTTCCCTTTCGGTATCAACAGGAGCAGACAATGGCAGTGATTGACCTTTCCCAGCTGCCCGCGCCGCAGATAGTGGACGTGCCGGATTTTGAGACGCTGTTGGCTGAGCGTAAGGCCGCTTTTGTGGCCCTTTATCCTGCGGATGAGCAGGACGCCGTACGGCGCACGCTGGCGCTGGAATCTGAACCAGTCACCAAGCTGCTACAGGAAAGCACCTACCGCGAAATCCTGCTACGCCAGCGTATTAACGAGGCTGCGCAGGCGGTGATGGTGGCCTATTCGGTGGGAAATGATCTTGAGCAGCTGGCAGCCAACTGCAACGTGAAACGCCTGACGGTAGTGCCTGCTGATAATGATGCAGTACCGCCGGTCGCCGCCGTGATGGAAGATGATGAGGCGATGCGCCAGCGCATCCCTGCTGCGTTTGAGGGGCTGTCGGTTGCTGGCCCGACGGGAGCCTATGAATTTCACGCCAGAAGCGCGGACGGGCGCGTGGCAGATGCCAGCGCAACCAGCCCGGCACCGGCGGAGGTTGTGCTTACCGTACTGAGCCGTGAGGGTGACGGTACGGCAGAGGCTGATCTGCTGGCGGTGGTGGAGCAGGCGCTTAACAGCGAAAACGTGCGTCCGGTGGCAGACCGCCTGACGGTGCGCAGTGCCGAAATAATCCCGTACAGCGTGGATGCGACGATTTTTCTTTACCCGGGGCCGGAAGCTGAGCCGGTGATGGCGGCGGCAAAAGCCAGCCTGCAAAAGTACATCGCCAGTCAGACACGGCTGGGCCGTGATATCCGTCGCAGCGCGATTTATGCCGCGCTGCACGTTGAGGGCGTCCAGCGTGTGGAGCTGGCCTCCCCGCTGGCAGATGTTGTGCTGGATAAGACGCAGGCGGCGTCCTGTACGGAATGGAGCGTGACCAACGGGGGCACGGATGAATAGCCTGCTGCCGCCCGGTTCATCTCCGCTTGAGCGCCGACTGGCGCAGACTTGCAGCGGTATTTCCGATCTGCAGGTGCCGCTGCGCGATTTGTGGAACCCGGCAACGTGTCCGGTCAGCTTTCTGCCGTATCTGGCGTGGGCGTTTTCCGTTGATCGCTGGGACGAAAGCTGGGCGGAAAACGTCAAGCGCCGCGTGGTGCAGGATGCTTTCTACATCCATCAGCACAAGGGGACAACCAGCGCCGTGCGGCGCGTGGTGGAGCCGTTCGGCTTCCTGATCCGCATCATTGAGTGGTGGCAGACCGGCGAGCAACCGGGCACGTTTCGCCTGGACATTGGCGTGCAGGACCAGGGCATCACGGAAGAAACCTATCTGGAACTGGAGCGCCTGATCGGTGACGCCAAGCCGTGTAGCCGCCATCTGATCGGCATGTCCATCAACCTGCAGACCAGCGGTCCCTATTTTGTGGGGGCAGCCACCTACACCGGCGAGGAAATCACGATTTACCCGTATATCAACGAAACCATTATTTCTGGCGGCACCGCTTACGAGGGCGGGGCGGTCCATGTTATTGACACAATGAGAGTGAATCCATGAGCGCAAAATTTTATACCCTGCTGACGGATATCGGCGCGGCGAAACTGGCAAGCGCCGCCGCGCTCGGTGTCCCGTTGAAAATTACCCAGATGGCGGTGGGCGACGGTGGCGGCGTGCTGCCGACTCCAAGCGCGCAGCAGACAGCGCTGGTTGCTGAAAAACGCCGCGCTTCCCTCAATATGCTGTACATCGATCCGCAGAACAGCAGTCAGATTATTGCTGAGCAGGTGATCCCCGAAACTGAGGGCGGTTGGTGGATTCGTGAGGTAGGTCTGTTCGATGACACCGGCGCTCTGATTGCCGTCGGTAACTGCCCTGAGAGCTACAAGCCGCAGCTGGCGGAAGGGAGCGGGCGCACGCAGACCGTGCGAATGGTACTGATTACCAGCAGCACCGATAACATCACCCTGAAAATTGACCCCGCTGTGGTTCTGGCAACCCGCAAATATGTGGATGACAAGGTGCTGGAACTTAAGGTGTATGTGGATGACCTGATGGCAAAGCATCTTGCTGCTGTTGATCCTCATTCGCAGTATGCACCAAAAGACAGTCCGACTCTGACAGGCATGCCTAAAACGCCAACGCCACCGGCAGGAAACAACAGCACCCTGATTGCCAGTACAGCCTTTGTACAGGCCGCTATTCTTGCCCTGATAGGTGGCGCACCGGCAACGCTGGATACGCTGAAAGAAATTGCGGCAGCTATCAATAATGATCCGAATTTCAGTACCACCATTAACAATGCGCTGGCACTGAAAGCACCGCTGGCAAGCCCGGCCCTGACCGGAACGCCAACGGCTCCTACTGCTGTTCAGTCAACGAATAATACGCAGATTGCCACTACCGCGTTTGTGAAATCTGCCGTTGCGGGGCTGGTCGGTTCGTCGCCGGAGGCGCTGGATACACTGAATGAACTGGCGGCAGCGCTGGGAAATGATCCTAACTTTGCGACAACGGTGATGAACGCGCTGGCGGGGAAACAGCCCCTCGATGCCACTTTGACTAACCTCAGCGGGAAAAGCGTTTCAGCCCTTCTACAATACCTTCAATTGGAAGAAACGGTAAAAAAAGCTGACGGTGCTATTCAGAAGTCCGGTGGCAACATGGAAGGACCGCTTGGTCTGACACGAACATCTTCATTTGGTGTGGCTACCGAGAACACGCTCGGTGGAAATTCCATTGCCATCGGTGACAGCGATTCAGGGTTTAAGTCAAATGGTGACGGTAACATTGCGCTGATGGCAAATAGTGTTCTTGCCGGGTATTTCTCGGAAAATGAATTACAGCATCACGAAAAGGTACTGACAAAAATCTTTCGGGCTATTTCAACCGGAAACGCGACAGAGGGGGCTGGAGGGTTTGGTTCTCAACTTACCAGCGGAGCACCATTTTATAGCCCGGCAATAGTGCGTCAAAATAATGATAACAATTACTTTCCTTTATGGAAGCAAATTGTAAGTCTTCAGTCAGGTTATCCGGTAGCTGCGTCAATGGGATTACTCACTACAGGAGAGCCGAATTTCCCACAAATTGTGCTCCATGCGAAAACAGATTTTGAGGTTAACGATAAACTTTGGGTTTTTGATGTTGCAACAGGTGAGCTGCGCTCTCCAGCACTAATTAAAGCTGGAGAGGCTGTTTTAAACACAAACGGAGATATTAGTGGCTCCGCATGGGGTGGGGCGCTAACAAACTGGCTCAATAGTCAACTCGCTACTCGCGACGCAAATATTAATGCGCGTGCCACGGTAGACTGGGTTAACAGCAATTTTAATAAGAAAAACACGGCTACATTAGGTTTCTCAGGCTGGAGTCGTGATGAGTCAACGGGGCTGATTATGCAGTGGGGTAATGTGGATAATGCCAGGGGAACCTACTCGTTCCCAAGGGCATTCAATGACACCTGCTTTGCCGTCTTTGCCACAAATAAAGATGGGCAGGGCGGCGCGATTGATAACGCTTATGGTTATCCGGTAAGCAAAACGCAATTCTATCTGGCCAGCAAAGCGAACTCTGGCGCTGATACCGCATACGGCATTTCATGGTTTGCACTGGGGTACTGATAATGACTGAACAATATTACTACAGCTATTCGGCAAAAGGTTTTTTCTGGCTGAGTACAGATGAACTTAAGGGAAACGATATTCCCGCTGACCTGATACCCGTCAGCGAGGAAGAGCACGCCGCACTGTTCCTCGGTCAGGAGCGGGGAAAATACATTAACCATACTCCTGCTGGCCCTGTACTAATAGATCAGCCCGACTATACACCTGAGGAACTCGTTGCGCAGGCGGAAAGCAAAAAGTTACGTCTGATGCAGATGGCTAATGCTGAGATTGCTCCATTGCAGGATGCAGTTGATTTGGGGATTGCGACGACAAAAGAAACTGTCGCACTCACCGAGTGGAAGAAATACCGCGTCCTGCTTAACCGTGTGGATACCAGTAAAGCGCCGGATATTAACTGGCCTGAACCTCACGAAGATTAATCCTGTCCCCGCACCTGCGGGGATTTTTTTACCCCTTCCATTGTACCATTCACCACACATAGCCCGGCGCGTGCGCCGCACGCATATCAACCAGAACATAGGCGTACCCCCTGTAAACCGGAGAGACTGCCTTATGGCTCAGGATTACCACCACGGGGTGCGCGTTGTTGAAATCAACGAGGGCACCCGATCCATTACCACGGTGAGCACCGCCATCGTGGGCATGGTCTGCACCGGCGATGATGCTGATGCGTCTATGTTTCCCCTCAACAAGCCGGTTCTGCTGACCGATGTGCTGACCGCCAGCGGCAAAGCGGGAGAGTCCGGCACGCTGGCCCGTTCGCTGGATGCGATTGCAGACCAGGCTAAACCCGTGACCGTCGTTGTGCGCGTGGCGCAGGGCGAAACCGAAGCGGAAACCACCTCCAACATTATCGGCGGCGTGACCGCTGACGGTAAAAAAACAGGCATGAAAGCGCTGCTTTCGGCGCAGTCGCAGCTCGGCGTCAAGCCGCGTATTCTCGGCGTGCCGGGACACGACACGCAGGCGGTTGCTACTGAGCTGCTGAGCGTGGCGCAGAGTCTGCGCGGGTTTGCCTACCTGTCCGCCTACGGCTGCAAAACGGTGGAAGAAGCGATTGCCTACCGTGACAATTTCAGCCAGCGCGAGGGGATGCTGATCTGGCCTGACTTCATCAACTTTGACACCGTGCTGAATGCAGATGCGACGGCTTACGCCTCCGCCCGTGCGCTCGGCCTGCGCGCCAAAATTGACGAGCAGACCGGCTGGCACAAAACCCTGTCCAACGTGGGCGTGAACGGCGTCACCGGCATTTCTGCTGATGTGTTCTGGGATTTGCAGGACCCGGCAACCGATGCGGGGCTGCTGAACCAGAACGATGTCACCACGCTGA
The DNA here is from genome assembly GCF_047530715.1 of Enterobacter sp. 04-C-12-SI-ECC. Taxonomy (NCBI): domain Bacteria; kingdom Pseudomonadati; phylum Pseudomonadota; class Gammaproteobacteria; order Enterobacterales; family Enterobacteriaceae; genus Enterobacter; species Enterobacter sp. 04-C-12-SI-ECC. Next base: position 7,738 of record NZ_JBLKDI010000004.1, on the reverse strand, counting down.
TCCGCAAAGACGGCTTCCGCTTCTGGGGTTCCCGTTGCCTCAGTGACGATCCACTGTTTGCCTTTGAAAACTACACCCGCACCGCTCAGGTACTGGCTGACACCATCGCCGAAGCGCATATGTGGGCGGTGGATGGCGTGCTTAACCCGTCACTGGCCCGCGACATTATCGAAGGTATTCGCGCCAAACTGCGCAACCTGAAAACGCAGGGCTACATCATCGGCGCCGACTGCTGGCTGGATGAGTCCGTAAACGATAAAGATTCCCTGAAAGCCGGGAAGCTCACTATCGATTACGACTATACGCCGGTACCGCCTCTGGAAAACCTGATGCTGCGCCAGCGCATCACCGATCAGTATCTGCTGGATTTCTCCAGCCAGGTCAGCGCGTAAGGGGACAATATGGCTTTACCACGCAAGTTAAAACACCTGAACCTGTTTAACGACGGGAATAACTATCAGGGGATTGTTGAGTCCCTGACCCTGCCTAAATTCGGCCGCAAGTTTGAAAAGTATCGCGGCGGCGGTATGCCCGGTTCGGCTGATGTTGATCTGGGGCTGGATGATGGCGCGCTGGACACGGAATTTTCAATCGGTGGCACCGAACTGCTGTTATTCAAACAGATGGGTAAAGCCACCGTTGACGGTATCCAGCTGCGTTTCACCGGCTCCATTCAGCGTGACGATACCGGCGAAGTGCAGGCCGTTGAGCTGGTTGTGCGCGGGCGACATAAAGAAGTCGATTCCGGCGAATGGAAAACCGGGGAGAGCAACACCACAAAAGTCAGCAGCACAAACAGCTACGCGAAGCTGACCATTAACGGCGAGGTGCTCTATGAGGTTGATGTGATCAACATGATTGAAATCGTTGATGGCGTGGACCTGATGGAAGAGCACCGCAACGCCCTGGGCCTCTGATCTACTTTAAAGGCGCGGGCAGCCGCGCCAGTACCTTATTAACAGGAAATGACAATGAGCGAACAACTGACTGAAAAAACCGTACAGCTGGACACCCCAATCAAACGCGGTAAAACCGAAATTGCCGAAATTGTGCTGCGCAAGCCGCAGTCCGGCGCGCTGCGTGGCACTCGTCTGCAGGCGATCATGGATATGGACGTCGGCGCGATGATGACGATTATTCCCCGCATCTCCACGCCCGCGCTGACCGCTCAGGAAATGGCTGAAATGGACCCCGCCGATCTCACCGCGCTGTCGGTTGAGGTGGTCACTTTTTTGTTGAAGAAATCGGTGCTTGCCGGTTTGCCGACAGCCTGACGGTAGAAGACCTGGTGGCTGATATCGCCACCATTTTTCACTGGCCGCCGTCCGTCACTGACGTTATGCCGCTGACCGAAGTGCTGGAGTGGCGGCATAAAGCGATTCAGAGAAGCGGGGCCAGCGATGAGTGACACTAACCTGCGTTTGCAGGTAATTCTAAATGCGGTTGATAAACTCACCCGCCCATTCCGATCAGCGCAGGCCAGTTCTAAAGAGCTGGCTACCGCCATTCAGCAAAGCCGCGCAAGATTAAAAGAACTAGACGCCCAGGCGGGCCGTATTGACGGTTTCCGCAAGGCAAGCGCGCAGCTGGCCGTCACCGGCAACAGTCTTAAAGCCGCACGCGAAGAAGCGGCGAAGCTTGCCACGCAGTTCTCGGCCACTAACCGGCCGACGGCGGCGCAGGCGCGTCTGCTGGAGCAGGCAAAAAACCGCGTTAACGAGCTGCAGAGCAAATATAACGGCCTGCGTCAGTCGGTGCAGCGTCAGCGTCTTGCGCTCAATGAGGCCGGGCTGGACACCAAAAAGCTGAGCAGTGCGCAGCGGGAGCTGCGGCAGAATGCCGACGAAACCCGGCAGGCGCTGGACCGACAGCAGAAATCCCTTAAGCGCCTGGGCGAGCAGCAGGCCCGTATGAACGCCGTCCGCGATCAGTATTCGCGGCGCCTTGAGGTGCGGGATCGTATTGCGGGCGCCGGAGCAACGACGACTGCCGCAGGGCTGGCGATGGGCGCGCCGGTGATGGCTGCCGTTAAAAGCTATGCCAGCATGGAAGATGCGATGAAAGGCGTGGCAAAGCAGGTTAACGGGCTGCGGGACGACAACGGCAACCGCACAAAACAGTTTTATGACATGCAGGATGCCATCAAGGCCGCCAGTGAACAGCTGCCGATGGAGAATGGCGCCATCGACTATGCCGCGCTGGTTGAAGGTGGCGCCCGCATGGGCGTGACAAACCAGAACGATTCTTACGAAGACCAGAAGCGTGACCTGCTGGCCTTTGCATCCACTGCTGCAAAGGCCGCAACGGCATTCGAGCTGCCCGCTGATGAGCTGGCGGAGGGGCTGGGAAAAATCGCGCAGCTCTATAAAGTGCCGACCCGAAATATTGAACAGCTTGGCGATGCCCTGAACTACCTGGACGATAACGCCATGTCTAAGGGCGGCGATATCATCAATGTGCTGCAGCGCATGGGCGGCGTGGCTGACCGGCTTGATTTCCGCAAGGCGGCCGCGCTGGGTTCCACCTTCCTGTCTCTGGGCGCCGCGCCTGAAATTGCCGCCAGCGCATCAAATGCGATGGTGCGCGAACTGTCGATTGCAACCATGCAGAGCAAGCGGTTCATGGAAGGTATGGATCTGCTGAAACTCAATCCAGAAGAGATTGAAAAGCAGATGACAAAGGACGCAATGGGGACCATTCAGCGTGTGCTGGAGAAGGTCAACAAACTGCCGCAGGACAAGCGCCTGTCCGCCATGACGATGATATTTGGCAAGGAGTTTGGCGACGATGCGGCGAAGCTGGCAAATAACCTGCCGGAGCTGCAGCGACAGCTGAAACTTACCTCAGGCACTGAGGCTAACGGCTCCATGCAGAAAGAATCCGATATCAATAAGGATTCACTTTCCGCGCAGTGGTTGCTTGTTAAAACGGGCGCGCAGAACGCTTTCAGTAGCCTGGGTGAAACCCTGCGCCAGCCGCTGATGGATATCATGGGGTACGTCAAAAGCGTTACCGGGGCACTGCGTCGATGGGTTGAGGCTAACCCGCAGCTGGCGGGCACGCTGATGAAAGTGGCGGCGGCCGCTGCTGCGATCACCGTTGTACTCGGCACGCTGGCGGTAGCCGTGGCTGCCGTGCTGGGGCCACTGGCGGTGATCCGTTTAGGCCTGTCCGTGCTGGGTGTAAAAACACTCCCCTCCGTTATGTCTGCAGTGACCCGCACCGGCGGTGCGCTGTCCTGGCTGGCAAATGCGCCGCTTTCCCTGTTGCGCCGTGGCCTGGCTGAATCAGGCAGCAGCGCCGGATTGCTGGCGTCTCCCCTTAACTCCCTGCGCCGTTCTGCCGGGCTGGCTGGCAATGCGCTGAAAGCGCTGGCCGGTGCGCCGCTTGCTGTCCTTCGCGGCGGAATGTCTGGTATTCGCAACATTATCGGCATGGTAATGAATCCGCTGGCCGCGTTGCGCGGGGGATTATCCGCAGCCGGTGGCGTGCTGCGTTTTCTGGCGTCCGGCCCGCTGGCCCTCCTTCGCGTTGCGCTGTACGGGATTTCTGGATTGCTGGGCGCCCTGCTTAGTCCGATAGGTCTGGTCGTGGCGGCGCTGGCTGGCGTGGCGCTGGTTGTCTGGAAATACTGGCAGCCGATAAGCGCATTTTTAGGCGGAGTGGTTGAAGGATTCAAAGCTGCAGCTGCGCCTATCAGTGCGGCGTTTGAGCCACTGCAGCCTGTTTTCCAGTGGATAGGTGACAAGGTCCAGGCGTTATGGGGCTGGTTTACTGATCTGCTGACGCCGGTTAAATCCACCTCTGCAGAACTGCAAAGCGCGGCGTCGATGGGGCGGCAGTTTGGCGAAGCGCTGGCGGCAGGGCTGAACATGGTCATGCACCCGCTGGATTCGCTTAAATCGGGCGTGTCCTGGCTGCTTGAAAAACTCGGCATTGTCAGCAAGGAGGCGGCCAAAGCGAAGCTTCCTGAACAGGTCACGCGGCAGCAGCCAGCTACGGTCAACAGAGACGGTAAAGTGGTGCTGCCGCCTGGCGGATTCCCGACGATGGGTTTTGCTGGAATGTACGACAGCGGCGGTACCATTCCGCGCGGCCAGTTCGGCATCGTGGGCGAGAATGGCCCAGAGATTGTTAACGGACCCGCCAATGTCACCGGCAGGAAACGGACAGCTGATCTGGCGAGGGTGGCGGCAACGCTCAATCCTTCCCGGACGGAACCGGCCAGCGCTAAACAACGTCCTGAACGCGGGATAGTTCTCCCGCCTGATAGTGTGAACGGTCCGGCAAATATTCCGGTAATCAATCGCACTACTGAACTGGTGAAACTGGCGGCAACAGTAAGCCCCGTTCGTGATGTAACAGCCAGCCCGGAGCAACGGCCTGAAAGCAGGTTAATACTGCCTCCTGAGATTGTTAACGCCCCGGTAAAACTTCCTAGTCGGGATCGTGCTGCGGAGCTGGCTGATATCGCTGCTGCCGTCATGCCAGCACCGGCCATTATGGAAATCACGGATAAAAGGGCTGACCCGATGGCTATGCGCCAGAAGGTGTTCGCTTCCGTGGTCGCTGGCGTAATGGGCCTGGCGGCTGCCCCGGCAGAAGCCGCACCACTTCATCCGTACAGTGTGCCTGTCAGGACGCAACCGGCGCCGTCGCCGAAGGAAGAGAGACAGCCGCAGGTAATTAAGTACGAGATAAGCGCGCCAATTCATATTGTCGCGCAGCCAGGGCAAAGCGCGCAGGATATCGCCCGCGAGGTGGCCCGGCAGCTTGATGAGCGTGAGCGCAGGGCCAGGGCAAAAACACGCAGTAATTTCAGTGATCGAGGGGGTTACGAATAATGATGATGGTGCTGGGGTTGTACGTATTCATGCTGCGAACAGTGCCCTATCAGGAGCTGCAGTATCAGCGCAGCTGGCGGCACGCAGCCAACAGCCGGGTTAACCGGCGCCCGTCAACGCAGTTTCTTGGACCGGATAACGATACGCTTACTCTGTCCGGTGTCCTGCTGCCGGAGATTACCGGCGGCAGGTTGTCTTTGCTGGCGCTGGAGCAGATGGCGGAGCTGGGAAAAGCCTGGCCTCTGATTGAGGGGAGCGGGACGATTTACGGCATGTTTGTGATCGAGAGTCTGAGCCAGACAAAAACAGAATTTTTTGAGAGCGGTATGCCCCGGCGCATCGAATTTTCGCTGAGCCTGAAACGGGTGGATGAGTCGCTGTCTGATATGTTCGGCAGCCTCAGCGACCAGCTCAGTAATTTGCAGGAATCTGCCACCTCTGCGATAGGCAATATGAAAAATACGGTTGGAGGGTTACTGCAGTGAATTTCAGCTCTGATCTCCTGAACCTGAACAGCAAAACTCCCGGTTTCAGTATCATCATTGAAGGTAAAGATGTGACTACCGTGCTGGATGCGCGCCTGGTGAGTCTGACGCTGACGGATAACCGGGGCTTTGAAGCGGACCAGCTTGATCTGGAACTGGACGACTCGGACGGGCTAATCGTTCTGCCTCGTCGGGGGGCCATTGTTCAGTTTGCGCTGGGGTGGAAAGGTCAGTCGCTTTTTCCGAAAGGGGCGTTTACTGTCGATGAGATTGAGCACAGCGGCGCGCCTGACCGTCTCACAATCCGCGCGCGTAGTGCAGATTTCCGTGAAACCCTGAATACGCGGCGTGAAAAGTCCTGGCACCAGACAACGGTGGGCGAAGTTGTGAAGGAAATCGCGGGCAGGCATAAATTAAAGATGGCGCTGGGAAAGGACCTGTTGGACAAGCCTGTCGATCATCTTGACCAGACTAATGAAAGCGACGCCAGCTTTTTGATGAAGCTGGCGCGGCAGTATGGGGCGATAGCCTCAGTTAAGGACGGCAATCTGTTGTTTATCCGCCAGGGGCAGGGCAGAACGGCAAGCGGTAAGCCGCTGCCGGTTATCACCATAACCCGCCAGGCCGGTGACGGTCATCGTTTTACTCTGGCTGATCGCGATGCCTATACGGGGGTAATTGCCAGCTGGCTCCATACCCGTGAGCCAAAGAAAAAAGAGACTGCAAAGGTTAGGCGCCGTCGAAAAAAAACCACTGCGGCAAAGGAGCCGGAAGCAAAACAGGGAGATTACCTGGTTGGGACGGATGAAAACGTGCTTGTACTCAACAGAACTTATGCAAACCGCAGCAATGCAGAGCGAGCGGCAAAGATGCAGTGGGAGCGCCTGCAGCGCGGGGTGGCAACATTCTCCCTGCAGCTCGCAGAGGGAAGGGCTGATCTGTATACCGAAATGCCGGTGAAGGTGAGCGGCTTTAAACAGCCCATTGATGATGCCGAATGGACCATTACCACCCTGACGCATAGTGTCAATGCAGATAATGGTTTCACTACGACTCTGGAGCTTGAGGTAAAGATAGATGATTTAGAAATGGAATGATAATGTTCACAAAATGGATGTTCGTGTATCATTATGGGATTGCGGGTAATGACTTGGGGAGAAACGGATATGATGAATTGTCCGAAATGCGGACACGCGGCACATACTCGCAGTAGCTTTCGTGTATCAGATAATACGAAAGAGCGTTATTGCCAGTGCCAAAACATAAACTGTGGAACCACTTTTGTTACTCATGAAACCGTAGTGCGCTTTATCGTAACACCCGGACAGGTCGATTATGTGCCTCCGCACCCTTTAAACAGTGGTCAGGGGCACATGAATTTTTGACAAACTAACCCGCTTCGGCGGGTTTTTTATTGGTGGCAGCTTATTTCCTGCTGCCATTTTGCTGCCAATGATGAAACTATAAACAAAAAAGCCACTCGCGAGAGTGGCTTAATTATATGATTCTAAAGCTAAAATTTGGTGGCCCCTGCTGGACTTGAACCAGCGACCAAGCGATTATGAGTCGCCTGCTCTAACCACTGAGCTAAGGGGCCGTGGCGGTGAATTATAAAGTAACTCCCCGCAGCAATCCAGCCATTCACACCTGCCTGCTGTTTTTATAAACAACGCATTATCAATCCTTTATACTTCCATAACGACGTATCAGTGGGAGTAAAGATGATCAACGACATTCTGGCCCCTGGCCTGCGGGTGGTGTTTTGCGGAATCAACCCGGGAAAGTCCTCGGCGCACACCGGCTTTCACTTCGCCCATCCGGGCAATCGCTTCTGGAAGGTGATCTACCAGGCCGGGTTTACCGACAGGTTACTCAAGCCGGAAGAGGAGCAGCATTTGCTGGATACGCGCTGCGGAATTACCATGTTGGTCGAGCGGCCGACGGTACAGGCAAGCGAGGTCAACCTGCATGAGCTGCGCAGCGGCGGGCGGGAACTGGTGAAGAAGATTGAAGACTATCAGCCCGCCGCGCTGGCGATCCTCGGTAAGCAGGCCTACGAGCAGGCGTTCAGCCAGCGCGGGGCTAAGTGGGGTAAGCAGAGCATCACCATTGGCGTTACGCAGGTGTGGGTGTTGCCGAATCCTAGCGGGCTCAACAGAGCGACGCTGGACAAGCTGGTGGAGGCCTACAGGGAGCTGGATGAGGCGCTGATGGTGCGGGGGCTTTAGGGGCTTCTGCGGACTGTTGCCCTCACCCTGACCCTCTCCCTGTACAGTCCGGGGACATGGTAGACAGGTGTTCGGGGACATGGTGAACACTTTTTAACATCCTTTACCCATGGTGATCGACTTTTTCTTCAGGTCGATCACCCCCACTTTCGTGCTGTACCACCACACTTCATAGCAGCCG